>NZ_JBVJMN010000055.1:0-27820 GCF_055584185.1 Streptomyces sp. NPDC104202
GTCAATGTTCCGGCCAGCGTGCGCGGCGTCGGCTACCGGTTGATGGCCGACCGCTGATGGCCCGCCTGCGCCGCTCCGGGCTCAGTCGACACATCATCGTCTCGATGTCGTTGATGGTGATCGGTGTGATCGTGATGATGATCCTGTCGTCATGGTTGCTGTACGCGGTGCTGGTCGAGTTCTTCCCCGGCAGTGCCGAGGAACCGGAAAGCTGGCTGCCGACCGGACCGGAGCTGGCGTGGATGGTTGGGGTGATCCTGACCGGCCTGGCACTGGCCATTGCCGCCTCGTTCCGACTGGCGCATCGCATCCTGTCGCCCTTGAATTCGCTGGTCGACAGCGTGCGCGCGCTCGCGGGCGGCGACCTCGGCGCGCGTGCCAGCGCCGAGGAGAACTCGCCGGGCGAAGTGGCCACCCTGGTTGAAGACTTCAATGCGATGGCGCGCCGCCTGCAGCACATGGAAAGCGAGCGTGCGATGTGGCATGCAGCCATCGCCCATGAACTGCGGACGCCGGTCACCATCCTGCGCGGGCGCCTGCAGGGCCTGGCCGAGGGCGTGTTCCAGCCAGACGAGACGCAGTTCCGCAGCCTGCTTGCACAGGTCGAGGGCCTGTCGCGCCTGATCGAGGATCTGCGCGTGCTGAGCCTGTCCCCCCCCCCCCCCCTCCCCGCGGGGAAACGGGGGGGCTGCCCCCCCCAAGCCCTAGGCGGGAGAGGCGAGTTCGGCCCAGACCGTCTTGCCGGGGGAGCCGGGGGTGCGCTCGATGCCCCAGTCCAGGCAGAGCCGCTGCACGATGAACATGCCGTGGCCGCCGGGGCGGCCCGAGCGGTGCGGGGTGCGCGGCGCGGGCTGGCCGGCGCCGCGGTCGGTGACCTCCAGGCGCAGGACCTCGGAGCGGCGCAGGACACGCAGCCGTTCGGGACCCTCGGCGTGCAGGCAGGCGTTGGTGACGAGCTCGGAGACGACCAGCAGGACGTCCTCGGCGGCGGCCCTGCGGTCGGCGCCGGCGGCGGGCAGCCAGCCCCAGTCCCGCAGCGCCGTCCGCGTGAAGTCGCGGGCGAGCGGCACGGTGCCGCTGGTCTCGCCGAGGGCGAGCGTACGGACGTCGGAATCGTGGTCCATCAGCGCTTCACCTCACCGATTGACGAGACAGGTTGACCAGACGGGTTGACCGGGTGCGACGTGCGGGCCGCGGGGCTCAGTCGGGGAGCGCCGCGGCGAGCGTCTCGTGGACGGTGAAGACCGCCTCCGCGCCCGTGATCTGGAACACCCTGGCCACCGGGGGCCGCATCGCCGCCAGGTGGACACCGCCGCCGGCGGCGTCGGCCCGCAGCCGGGCGCCGAGGAGGACGTTGAGCCCGGTCGAGTCGCAGAACTCCAGGCCCGAGCAGTCGACGACGAGCCGCGTACGGCCCTCGTCCAGCGCGTCGTCCAGGGGGACGCGCAGCAGTTCGGCGGTGTGGTGATCCAGTTCACCCACCGGCGCGAGGAGTTCGGTCGCGCCGTCCACGGTCCTGACCTCGACCCGCAGCCGTGCGGGCTGCGCGCTGCCGATGTGCTGGCGGTCCATGGCCGTGCCTCTTCTCGCTCTCGTGGTGCCGACTGACGTGCCCCGAACCCTACAAGCGGGTGGGCCCTCTGTGCACACAGGGCCCCCACATAAAGGGACGAAACGGATTATTGGCACTTGCAACGATTGCCGTCGAGCAGGTAGGGCTAGAAGGGAACACCCGACACGACCGGCTTCGGAGGCGCCGCAAACCGCAGCAAGAACGACGAAGGAGACCCATGTCACCCCGGCTCGACGCCCCGCGTACCCCCGACGCGCCGTCGGCGACGCACCCCCTCGACCACCTGCCCGCCCTCTCCCCCGAGCTGCCGACCGACCGGCCCCTCGACCGGATCGGCCCGGTCGACGCGCGCGCCCTGTCGAAGCAGCTCTTCGCCCGGCTCGCCGCACTCGAAGAGGGCACCCACGAGTACGCGTACGTCCGCAACACGCTCGTCGAACTCAACCTGGCCCTCGTCCGGTTCGCCGCCGCCCGCTACGGCACGCGCAGCGAACCGATGGAGGACATCGTCCAGGTCGGCACCATCGGCCTCATCAAGGCGATCGACCGCTTCGAACTGACCCGAGGCGTCGAGTTCCCGACCTTCGCGATGCCCACGATCATCGGCGAGATCAAGCGCTTCTTCCGCGACACCTCGTGGTCCGTGCACGTCCCCCGCCGCCTCCAGGAGCTCCGGCTCGACCTCGCCCGCGTCGGCGACGACCTCGCACAGCGCCTCGACCGCGCCCCGACCGTCGCGGAACTGGCCGACGCCCTCGGCATCACCCCCGCCGAGGTCGTCGAGGGCATGACGGCGAGCAACGCCTACACGGCGAGCTCGCTCGACGCCCAGCCCGACGACGAGGAGGGCGGCGGCGGCGAGACCTCCCTGGTCGACCGGCTCGGCTACGAGGACCGCGGCCTCACCGGGATCGAGTACATCGCCTCGCTGAAGCCGATGATCGCCTCGCTGCCCGAGCGCGAGCGGCAGATCCTCTCCTTGCGCTTCGTCTCCGGGCTCACCCAGTCGGAGATCGGCACGGAGCTCGGCATCTCGCAGATGCACGTCTCCCGGCTGCTCTCCCGCACCCTCGCCCGGCTGCGCCGGGGCCTCACTCTGGACGAATGACCTCCACCGGCTCCCCCGAGCCGTCAAAATGGCCCCCGGAAGGGCCCGTTCACGGTCGGCCGACCGCGGACGGGCCCTTCCGCACGACCGGACGCACCCCACCGGACCCGCCGCTTCCGCCCCGCGGCGGGCCCGTGTTGACGTGCCTTCCGGATTGGGCGACATTGAGCCCGGGGTTTCAGGGGGGAATCACATGGTTTCTGCGTACGCGGAACTGGAAGAACGCATGCGCGGCCGGCTCGGGGGCAGGGAGTGCCTCTACGTGCCGTCGTGCCGTCTCGGTCTCTACCTCGCGCTGCGCCACTGGTGCCGGCCCGGCGGCCGGGTGCTGATGTCGCCCGTCAACGACGACGTCATCTTCTTCGTCGCCCTCGCCGCCGGACTGCGCCCGGTGCAGGCGCCCCTCGACCCCCGCGACGGGTCGATCGACACGGAGGCGGTGCCCGAGTCCGTCTGGCGGGGCCTCTCCGCCGTCCTCACCACCAACCTGTACGGGAACCCGGACCCGGCGCCCGAGCTGCGCGCCCGGTGCGACCGGCTCGGCATCCCGCTGATCGAGGACGCGGCCCACGCGATCGGCTCCACCGTCGGAGGACGCCCGGCCGGCACGTACGGCGAGGCGTCGGTGTTCAGCCTCTCCAAGCACACCGCCGCCAAGACCGGCGGCTTCCTCACCCTCGCCGACCCGGCGCTGCGCGGGGAGCTCGCCGCCGCCCGCGACGCGCTGCTGCACCCGACCCGCGCCACCGCCGAACTCGCCCACCTGGTCAGGCCGTACGCCGAGACCGCCGTGCGCGGGCTGCGGCTGGTCACGGCCGCGCGGGCGGCCCTGCGGGCGCTGGGCCTGGAGGAGCGCGAGGAGATCCGGATGCCGCTGCGCGCCGACGAACTGGCGCGGGCCCTGCCCGCCGCCCCCGCGCTCGACCCCTTCCACTCCTGGATACGGGTCGACCTGCACGACTACCGGCTCCGGCCGGGGGCGGGCCGGCTGCGCCGCACCGCCCGCAGGCTGGCACGGCTCGACACCGTCCTCGCCGCGCACCGGGAGGGCACCGAACGGCTCCTGGCCAGCGAGTTCGCGGCACCCGGCGCCGCCGACGAGCCGGCCCAGCCGCTGTTCCGGGTCCCGCTGCTCGTCGCCGACCGGGAGGCCGCGGCCGCCGCGCTCGCCCGGCACCGGATCACCACCGGCTACCTCTACGACCCGCCGCTCGACAGCTACGCGGGCGAGGCGTTCACCGACCCCTCCCCCGCGCCGGAGGCGGCCGCCTGGTTCGCCCGGCACGCCCTGCCCGTCGACCCGCGGCGCGCCGGCGAGGTCCTCGCCGTGCTGCGGACCGCCGGAGTGCACCCCGCCCACCACCCGTCCGCGGCCGTCGGGGGCGCCCGGTGACGGAGACGGTACGGCTGCGGGGCCGGGAGCGGTCCGCGACCGGGGAGGCGGCGGACCCCGTGCCCGGGCCCCCGGACACCGGGAGCGGCCCCGGCGACGGGGACGCGGGCGCGGAGTCGATGTTTCGCAACGCCTACGCCCTGATGCTCTCCACCGGCGTCTCCGCGGCGCTCGGCCTGGGTTTCTGGCTGGTCGCCGCCCGCTACTACTCCGAGGAGGCCGTCGGCCAGGGCTCGGCCGCCATCGCCGCGCAGCGGATGCTCGCCTCCCTCACCGCCACCACCATGATCGGCGCGGTCGTCCGGTACGTGCCCCGCGCCGGCCGCGCCACCGGCCCCCTTGTGCTGCGGCTGTACCTGGTCAGCACCGTGGTCGTCACCGTGGCCTGCGGCGTCTTCCTGCTCACCCTGGACCTGTGGGGGCCGTCGTACGCCCCACTCGGCACCCTGTCCGCCGGGCTGTTCTTCACCGCCTCCTGCGTCGGCTGGGCGCTGCTGACCCTCCAGGACGGGGTCCTCACCGGCCTCAGACGGGCGATCTGGGTCCCCGTCGGCAACGCCGTCTTCTCCCTGGGCAAGCTCGTGCTGCTCGGCGTCCTCGCCGCCGGCCTGCCCCTCCTCGGCGTGTTCGTCTCCTGGTCGGCGGCGATCGCCCTGTCCGTGGTGCCGCTCGCCTGGCTCGTCTTCCGGCGGCTCATCCCCCGGCAGGCCGGCGCGGACCACGACCGCGAGCCGCCCACGCTGCGCGAGATCGGCCGGTTCATGGCCGGGGACTCCGTCGGCGCGCTGTTCAGCCTCGCCATGATCAACCTGCTGCCGGTGATGGTCGCCGTCCGCTTCGACGCCGCCCACAACGCCTTCTTCTACACGGCGTACACCGTCGGCGGCACGATGGAGTTCATGGCCATCAACATGGCCTCCTCGCTCACCGCCCACGCCTCGCACAGCCCCGAGTCGCTCGCCGAGGGGGTCAGGGGGGCGCTGCGCCGCATGGTGCTGCTGCTGGTCCCCGTGGTGCTCTTCCTCGTCGTCCTGGCCCCGGTGCTGCTCACGCCCTTCGGCGAGGAGTACGCCGAGAACGGCACGACCGTCCTGCGGCTCCTGGCCGCCGCCGCCCTGCCCCGGGTCGCGGTCGAGCTGTACATCGGAGTGCTGCGGGTCCAGGGCCGTACGGGCGCGCTCGCCGTCCTCCAGGGCGCGATGTGCGCGCTGGTCCTGGGCAGCGCGGTCCTCCTGCTCGGTCCGTACGGGATCTCCGGCGCGGGATACGCCGTCCTCGGCTCGATGACGCTGGTGGCGGTGGCCTGTGTGCCGGGGCTGCGGGCGGTGCTCGCCGGCCGGGCCCCGGAGGGCCGCCCGGGGGCCGCGGCGCGGGAGGGCGCGACCGACGACTACGGCACGAACTGGGCGCGGGAGAGCGCCTATCTGCGGGGCGCGCACGAGTCGGTGACCCCGGCGTTCGGCATCCCCGTCTTCGTGCCACGGCCGCGTGCCGACGCGCCGGCGGACGGGCCCTCGGCCGTGCGGGCGCCCGCGGCAGCGGCCGTCCCCGCCCCGCCGCCCGCCCCGGCCGCGGGGCGGGGCGCCGCCGACCGGTGGGGGGCCGGGCTGTGGCTGCTGCTGGGCCTCGCGGCGGGCGTCTTCTGGGTCCCGCTGCTCCGCTCCGGCGCGCTGGAGGTGGAGCGGCTCTCCGGGACGGGGCTGCTGACGGCGCTCCCGGTCCCGACGCTCGCCGCCGGGCTGCTGCTCGTCGCCCTCCAGGGCGCCGCCGTGGGCCTGCGGGCCTTCCGTCCGGACTTCGCCGCGGCGGTCCTCCTCGCGACCTTCCTGGCCCTGCACACCGCCCCGCCGCTGCTCGGCCTGCTGCCCGCCGCGGCGGGCGGGCCGGGCGCGGAGCTCCTCGGCGACGGCCTGGCGGGACCGGTGGCCCCGATCCTGCTCCAGGCGGTGTGCCTGGTGCTCGCCGGGATCCTGCTGCGGGTGCTGGGGGCCGGCGACCGGATCACCGCCGGCGTGGTGTGGGTGCTGGTGTGGGCCGGGTGGGCGGGGCAGCAGGGCTTCGCGGCCGCGCCGGTGCCGCTGGTGCTGGGGCTGGGCGGGGCGACGATGGCCGTCTGCGCCTTCCGGGGACTGGCGGCGGGCCGGCGGCGGTAGCGCCCCGTCCTCAGGCGGCGTCGCGTTCCACCGCACCGCGGGTGGCGGCGGGGAGGGGGACGCCCGGGAGGAGCGCGGCGACGGTCACGAAGAGGGCGAGGACCAGCAGGAAGGCCGTGAGGGAGAAGGTCCTGGTCAGGAACAGCGTGGTCGCGGTGAGCGTGGCAACGGAGAGGCTGACGGGCGCGGCGAACGCCAGGGCCTCCAGGCGGGCCCCCGGCCGCAGGCCGGACGGCTGCGGCATCAGCAGGGCGAGCCCCGGTGCGACGGTGACGAAGACGAGGACGGGGATCCAGCGCAGCGGCGAACCGCCGGGGAGGGCGGTCGCGGCGAGCGCGACCCATCCGGAGGCCGCGAGCGCGGCGCGGCGCTGGACGCGCGGGGTCAGGCGTGGCGGGGCCATGGCGTACCTGTTCCTGGGGGTTCGGCGGGCGGTCAGCGGGCGGCGGGCGGGGTGTAGCGCAGGACGGTCCCGTAGGCGTTCTTCATGAGGACCGTGAAGAGCGGAGACTTCTCCAGCGCGGCGCGCAGGCTGTCGTAGCCGCCCTCCGGCAGGTACCCCTCGCCGATGACGGACTCGGCCTGGGTGCGGGTCAGCACGACGTACGCGGGCTGCCCGGCGGGGATGCCGCCGGCCAGGTAACCGGCCGGGTCCTTCAGCATCCGCAGGTTCTCGTCGACCTCCTGCTCGGTGAAGAACCACCGGTCGTAGCGGTCGTAGCGGTAGTACGAGTCCGGGAACGCGCCGGTGGCCGCGATGATCAGCGCGCCCTCGGGGGCCTGGTCGAAGGCGTGCCGGGTGAGCGCGGTCTCGCCGGCCGGGGCGTAGTGCATGCCCTCCTTGCCGTAGTACGAGGGCAGGAACCCGGCGAGCATGACGACGAGGGTGACGGGCAGGGCGACGGCGGTCGCCCGGCGGGCGAGCACGGCGGCGCGGCTCACGGCCCCCGCCGCCGGGACGAGCGCGGCGGCGGCGAAGAAGGCCGCGCCGGGGAGCCCGAAGAGATAGACGCGGAAGATCATCTCGCCGCCGTAGTCGTTGACGGCGAACATCGGCACGGGCGCGG
This sequence comes from Streptomyces sp. NPDC104202, assembly GCF_055584185.1. Classification (NCBI taxonomy): domain Bacteria; kingdom Bacillati; phylum Actinomycetota; class Actinomycetes; order Kitasatosporales; family Streptomycetaceae; genus Streptomyces; species Streptomyces sp. NPDC104202. The sequence goes on from NZ_JBVJMN010000055.1 coordinate 7,295, forward strand.
CGGCGGCGAGCAGCAGCGGCAGGGCGCTGCGGACCAGCCGGCGGCGGAGCAGGACGGCCGCGGCGGCCAGGCCGCCGAGCGCGAGGACCATGACGATGTTGGCGCTGCCGACGAGTTCGGGGCCGGGGCCGGTGGGGTCGCCGGCGAAGCCGGGCCGCGAGTTGGCGAGCAGGTCGCCGGCCTTCTCGCGCAGGGTGCCGAGGGTCTCCAGGAAGAGTTCCCGGCCCATCGTCAGGTTCCACACGAGCATGACGGCGCCGGAGACGGCGAGCAGCCCGAGGTTGCGGTAGCGGCGGGTGAGGCAGAGGACGGCCAGGGTCGCGCACAGCATGATGGGGGTCAGCTGGTGCGCGGCGTTGATCGTCGCGATGATCGGCAGGAGGAACAGGACGGCGACCGCGCGCTGCCGGGTGGTGGTGGGCGGCGGCACGGACGAGGCGGCCGGGTCGAGCGTGGACCGGTCGCGGAGGTCGCCGGCCGAGCCGGGCAGCACGAAGTGCCGGACGACGACGGCGAACACGGTGAGGTAGAGCAGGTACGAGAAGCCCTGCGGCGACAGGTAGTCCTGGCCCACCCAGTTCGCCAGCTGGAAGATCCACACGCCGGTCCAGACGAGACGCCAGTCGTCGCTGAAGGTGCGGTAGATCAGGATGAGGACGGGCACGGTCAGCATGCCGAGCGCGACCGGCGCCCAGTTGATGAACGAGGCGGCGGCGTCGACGCCGAAGGCCCGGACGAGGGCCGCGTCGAGGGCGAAGAAGCCCGGCCACTGGTCGTACGCGGACATGCCGCCGGTCAGGGGCCGGCCGGGGTGGACGGTCCCCTCGGTCAGCATCCGGGTGATGATCGCGTCGTGCTTGGACGCCCAGGCGTAGCGGACGGTGTCGTAGAGGATCGCGGGCGGCGCCTTGAGGGCGACGAGCATCGCCGCGCAGTACGTCGCGGGCCAGAGCGGGGCGGTGCCCGCCCGGCGCAGGGTGAGGACGAAGCCGAAGGTCAGGACCGCGAGCGCGGCGTAGAAGGCGATCGGGAAGCGGTCGAGCAGCCCGAACTGGTCCATGTCGCGGAAGTCGATGCGGGGCAGCGCCCAGAGCCAGAGCCCGGCGGCCACGGCCAGCGGCACGACGTTGTGGGTGACGGGCGAGCGGAGGAGGCCGGCGAGGTCGGGACGGCCGCGGCCCGCGGCCCCGCCCTCCGTCTCCCCGCCCGCCGGACCGGGCCGCGACGGAACGCCGCTCCCGGTCACCGGTGTTGGCACATGGTGCTGCACGACGCCACTCCCCCCACGAACTGTCCCTTCGGCGAAGTACAGGAAGGTACTTCGGTTTTGTACGGCCGATCAACTCCCGGACGGCCCCGGAACGTTGTCGTCCGCCGGTGCGCGGCGGCCCCGCCGGCCCGCGGTCAGCCCGCGAACTCGGGCCCCTTGACCAGGGCGCGGGCCCTGCGGTACATCCGCCAGCCCACGGTGGGCAGCGAGTCCGGGTAGGGCGCGGACTTCGCCCCGTGCCCCTCCATCCACTGCTCGACGTCGGCGACGGTGTGGCCACGGCGCAGGATGAGCCGGGCGATGCGGAAGACCTCGTCGGTCCCGGAGCTCAGCGCGTGCCGGACGGCGACGGCCGAGGTGTACCCGGCGGCCGCGGCCGCCCGGCGGACCGCCGGGCTGTTGTACCCGTGGGGATAGGCGAGGTGCCGGACCTCGTGGCCGAGGACGTCCTCCAGGACCGCCCTGGCCTCGCGCAGCTCACGGCGCAGGGCGCCCGGCGCCAGGGTGTCGAGCTGGGGGTGGGTGACGGTGTGGGCGCCGATCTCCATGCCGTACTGCTCCAGGCGCGGCGCCTGCGCCAGCGTCATCATCGGCGCGGGCGGCAGCAGGCAGGGGCGGCCGGGGGTGAGGGCGCCGGTGGTGAGGTAGGCGGTCGCCGGGAGCCGGCGGGCGGCGAGGGCCTCGGCCGTCGGCCCGACGAGGTCGGCGAAGCCGTCGTCGAAGGTGAGCACGACGGGGCGGGGCGGCAGCGGGGTGCCGGCGGTGACGTGCGCGGCGAGCTCGCCGACGGTCACCGCGGTCCGGCCGCTGGCGACGACCGCGTCCAGCTGGGCGGCGAACTCCTTCGGCGAGACGGTGAACTCGGCGATCCACTCCGGGGGGTCCTCCATCACGGCGTGGTAGAGGAGGACGGGTATCCGGGCGTGGACGGGGGCTCCGCTCATCGGGCGTTCCTCCCCCGCCGCGCCCGGGCGCGGGCCTGCGCGTATCCGATCGGGCCGAACAGCATGCCGCGTCGCTCCAGCCGGGAGAGGCCGCGAGGCCAGGGATGGTGGTGGGTGCCGTGCTCGCCCGGGACCCCGCCGTCGGGGTTCTCCCCGCGCTGCGCCGTCATCGTCCGGGCGTGGGCGAGGCCGCGCGGGAGCCGGGCGAGCAGCGCGGGCAGCAGGCGGGGGCGGCGCACCAGCGTCGCCGTGAGGTAGGCCGTGAGGCCCGCGCCGTAGCCGTACGCCTGGTTCCGCAGGTCCTGCCAGGTGTCGCGGTGGTGGTGCCAGACGAGGGCCTCGGCGGTGTAGCGGAGCCGGAAGCCGGCGGAGAGGACCGCGACGAACGCGTACAGGTCGTCGCCGCCCCTGGCCGCGGTCCCGGTGCCGGTCGCCGGGTCGAAGCCGCCGGCCTCGCGCAGGGCCGAGGCCCGGAACGCCATGTTCGCGCCCGATCCGAAGCTGCCCGCCGTGAACGGGAACAGCGGCTCGTCGGCGGGCGGTTCGGCGGGGTCGTAGACGCGGGGCGCGAACCCCTTGGCGAAGCCCCCGTGCGACTCCAGCAGGATCTGGGCCGGGGTGCGCAGGCGGGCGGGCAGGATGAGGCCGGTGACGCAGCCGAGTCCGGGGTCGGCGGCGAACGGCTCGGTCAGGGCGGTCAGCCAGTGCGGGTCGGCGATCACGTCGTCGTCGGTGAAGGCGACGACGGTGCCGTCGGCGGCGGCCAGCCCGGCGTTGTGGGCGACGGCGAGGCCGGGGGTGTCCTCGCGCACGTACCGGACGCGGCCCGCGTACGCCCCGGTGACCAGGTCGTGGGTGCCGGTGGTGCGCGGCGCGTTGTCCACCACGATCAGCTCGTGGTCGGGATGGTCCTGGGCGAGCAGCGAGTCGAGCGCGCGGGCCAGCTGCTCGGGGCGCTCGCGGGTGGCGACGACGACCGAGGCGCGGGGCGGGACGGCGGCGGGCCGGCTCCGGTCCAGGAGGTCGGGGCGGGCGAGCGGCCGGGCGGCGGCCAGCCGCTCGGCGTCCGTCCGCGGGCCCGCCTCGGCGAGCCGGCGCCGGGCGGGGCCGGCGAGCACCTCGGCCGGGTCCTCCCCCTCGGCCACGGCGGCGACCACGGTGGCCGCGGGCCGGCCCCGGAGCCGTACCAGCGCGTACACCTCGCCCGGTTCGACCGGCGGCCCCCCGGGCGCCGGGCGGAACGCCAGGACGGGCCCCTCGGGCGAGTCGAGGTCGAGCTCGGCGACGGATATCGGCCGGGGTGCAGGGCTGTTCATCGGGGATCCCCCACGGAGGTACGACGGACGAGGGCGGGGCGGGGGCAGGGCGTCAACGGTTGCCCCGCAGGCGGGCCACGCCGTTGAGGGCGGCGCGGCCGCGGGCGGCGAGGGCAGGCCGTTCACGGACGAACCCGACGGCGCGGCGGGGCGGTTCGCGGCGCACCCAGTGCAGGGCGGCGCGGACGCCCGGGCGGACGGCGGTGCCCTCGTGCACCCTCAGTTCGCCCGTCTTCAGCGAGTCCTTGTACTCGGCGGCCCCGCGCCCCAGGTCGAGGAGGGTGATCCCGGCGGCCGCCGCGCCCTCCGCCATCCGCAGGTGGAGCACCAGACCGGGCGAGTACTTCGCGAACTCCGGGTCGTAGGAGGGGAACCAGCAGGCGAGGACGGAGCGGGAGCGCAGGCCGAAGTGGGCGGCGATCGGGCGGTCCCCGACGTACAGCACGGAGAGCACCCCGGAGCAGCCGGGCGCGCGCTGCCGGTGGAGGCGGCGGACGAGGGCGCTGATCCACTCCTTGGCGAAGCGGTCGCCGCGGCCGGTCCTGCGGTACTGGGCGGACTTCCACTCCATGAGGGTGCGCAGGGCGGCGGGATCGCGCTCGTCGAAGACGAACCGGACGTCGTCGTCGGAACTGCGGCCGAGCTTGCGCTCCTTGGCGAGGGTGGTCTTGAGGAACTTCGGCGACCGGACGCGCAGCAGCGCCTCGTAGGCCGCGTACCCCTCGCCGACGTCGATGACGGGCGAGGCGAAGGACTCGGACGCGGTGCCCTCGAAGACCGGCTGGCCGTCCTCCAGGTTGTCGAAGTCCCAGACGGCGAGCCCGCAGGCGCGCAGAACGGCGCGCGGGGCCGGCCGCAGCCCGGGCCGCAGGACGGCGCCCTGGCTGTCGGAGACGCCGAAGCCGATCGCCCGCCCCATCCCGAACGGCCCCTTCTCGTACGGGAAGAAGCCCACCGGCTCGTCGTCCTCGCACCAGACGGCGACCCGGGTGCCGGGCCGCACCTCGGCGACGGCGCGGGTGAACTCCGGTTCCATGAAGGGGTTCGCGGGCGCACCGGAGGTGATGCGCAGCGCGCGCCACGCCTCGATCTCGTGGTCGGTCAGCTCCCCGGGCCTCACGATCCGCATGCGAAAAGCGCTCACCTTACCGACCCCCCGGCCTTCCCCCCTGAGTGCTGCCAGGACAGGACGGTACCCGTCCGCAACCGGAGGGGGCACGCATACCCCGTCTTCCGTGCCCGGCATGTGAGGGAACGGGCCGGGCGGTGCGGGACGGCCGGGCGACTGCTCACCCGTCCATCCTCCCGCAGCCGTCCGCCGCCCGCACCCGGCGCGGTCGGTCACCGGAGGCCGGCCGGATGCCGAGGGCGGATGCCGAGGGCGGCGGAGACGGTGCCCGCAGGGGTGGCCGGCGCGCCCCGGGCGGGCGCTCAGGCGCGGCGGCGCACGTCCGTGCAGGCGACCTCGGGGGAGGCGCCGTAGGGGTCGAAGGTGGTGCGGGTGCCGTCGAAGGAGCCGGTGAGGCACAGCTGCCCCATGAAGCGGAGGTCGAGGGTGAAGACGACCGCGCCGCCCTTCTCGCGGGGGCCGTCGAGGCGGTGGTCGACGTCGTACCCGAGGCCGTGGAGGGCCTTCCCGACGGCGGCCGGGTCCGCCGGGGTCCGGCCGTCGAGCGCCTTGGCGATCCGGGCTCCGTGGCGGCCCGCCGCGCACTTCTCCACCTCGCTCAGCCCGGCTTCCTGACGGGCGCGCTCGAAGTCCCAGGACGGGCCGGTCCCGGGGGCCGGGTCGTCGATCGGGACGGGGACGTCGGACGGGCCGCCGGCCGGCGGCGGGAGCGGGGCGCCCGGGTCCCTCGCCGGCTCACCCGACTCGCCGAGGGGTGCGTCCGGCAGGGGCGGCGGCACGGAGGCCGGGCCGCCCGTGCACGGTTCGGCGACGGTGAGGGCGAGCTGCATCATCCGGAGCTCGGCGGCCTGCTGCGCGGGGGTGAGGCGGGGGTCGTCGGCGGGGTCGGTGCGCGGGGCGGTGGGCGTCGCGGCGGGGACGGGCGCCGTGGGGCTCGCGGTGGGGTCACCCACCTGCGCGGCCGCCGCCCCGGAGCGTGCCGGGGCGGCCTTGCCGGCCTCCGTCGTGCCGCAGGCGGTCAGGGCGAGGGCGCACAGGGCGGCCAGCGCGAGGCCGCTGCCGATTCGGGTGTTCCGCGGGGGCGTCGAGGTCATGATCGAAGTCTCGGCGAGGGCGCCGGGCCCCCGCCTGAGTACCCCTACTCAACCGTGTGCTCAGACCACCCGTGCGCCTCCGCGCCAGACCTCGTGGACCAGCGGGACGCCGGGACGGTAGGCCAGGTGGACGGCGGAGGGGGCGTCGAGGACGGCGAGGTCGGCGCGCGCCCCGGGGGCGAGGCGGCCGACGTCGGTGCGGCGCAGGGCCGCGGCGCCGCCGGCGGTGGCCGCCCAGAGGGCCTCGTCGGGTGTCATCCCCATGTCCCGCACCGCGAGGGCGATGCAGAAGGGGACGGAGGAGGTGAAGGAGGAGCCGGGGTTGCAGTCGGTCGACAGGGCGACGGTGACGCCCGCGTCCAGCAGGCGGCGGGCGTTCGGCCACTCGGCGCGGGTGGAGAACTCCGCCCCGGGCAGCAGGGTGGCGACCGTGTTCCCGGAGGCGAGCGCGTCCACGTCCGCGTCCGTCAGGTGGGTGCAGTGGTCGGCGCTCGCCGCGTCCAGTTCCACCGCCAGCAGGACGCCGGGGCCGTAGGTGAGCTGGTTGGCGTGCACCCGAGGGTGGAGGCCCTTCGCCTTGCCCGCGGTGAGGATCGCGCGGGCCTGGTCGCCGTCGAAGGCGCCCTTCTCGCAGAAGACGTCCACCCAGCGGGCGTACGGGGCGCAGGCGTCGAGCATCTCGCCCGTCACCAGCTCCACGTAGGCCGCCGGGTCGTCGGCGTGGTCCGGCGGGACGATGTGCGCGCCGAGGTAGGTGACCTCGTCGGTGTGCCGGGCCGCGATGCGCAGGGCGCGGGCCTCGTCCTCGACCGTCAGGCCGTAGCCGGACTTGGTCTCGAAGGTGGTGGTGCCCTGGCGGAGGGCCTCGTGGAGGTAGCGGGCCACGTTCGCGGAGAGCTGTTCGTCCGAGGCCGCCCGGGTCGCCGCGACGGTGGTGCGGATGCCGCCCGCCTTGTACGGCTGTCCCGACATGCGGGCGTTGAACTCGGCGGTGCGGTCGCCGGCGAAGACCAGGTGCGAGTGGGAGTCGACGAAGCCGGGGATCACGGCCCGGCCGCCGGCGTCGATCCGGTTGTCAGTGGCGGGTGCTTTGCTGGATTCACCTACCCAGACGACACGGTCGCCGTCGATGACGACGGCCGCGTCCTGGATCAGGCCGAGAGGGGTTCCATCACCGCAGGAGGGGTCGTTGGTGACGAGACTGGCGATGTTGACGATGGCGGTGGCGGTCGTCGCCACGGCGCTGTTCGCGCTCGTGGGGGCGGAGTGCGCCGCCGTGCTGTTCGTCGCCTCGGGGCCGGTGTTCATGGGGGGTCTCTCCTTCAGCCGCGCAGCGCGGCGATCGAGTCCGCGAGGGCGTGGGCCGCGTCCGGGACGGCCGCGTGGAGCCCGTCCCGCACGACGTGACGTCCGCCCACGATCGTGTGCCGCACGTCCGCGGCCGACGCTGCGAATACCGCCGTCTCGGCTGCCAGACGCGGTGCCGGTCCCGCTGTCCTGACCGAGTCGAGCGCGAGCGTCGTGAAGTCGGCGAGGGCGCCCGGCTCCAGGCTTCCGGCGTCCGCCCAGCCGAGGGCGGCGTGACCGTCGGCGGTGGCCGCGCGGAGCAGTGCCGCCGCCGTCCAGTGGCCCCGGGTGCGGGTGCGGAGGCGTTCGTTCAGTTCCATCGCGCGCGCCTCCTCCAGGAGGTCGATCACCGCGTGGCTGTCGCTGCCGAGCGACAGCGGGGAGCCGGCCTGCTGGAGGGCGACGGCGGGGCCGATGCCGTCGGCCAGGTCCCGTTCCGTCGTGGGGCACATGCACGTGCCGGTGGACGTCGAGCCGATGAGGGCGATGTCGGCGCCCGTCATGTGCGTGTTGTGGACGCCCGTGGTCCGGTGGTCGAGCACGCCGTGGTCGGCGAGGAGCTGGGTGGGCGTGCGGCCGTGGGCGGCCAGGCAGGCGTCGTTCTCGGCGGTCTGCTCGGAGAGGTGGACGTGGAGGGGCGCCTGCCGGTCCTGGGCCCAGCGGGCCACCGTGGACAGCTGGTCGGCGGGGACCGCGCGCACGGAGTGGATGGCCGCCCCGATCCGCACGCCGTCGCGCTCCTTGAGGCCGCTCGCCCGCTCGGCCCAGGCGTCGGCCGTGCCGTCGGAGAAGCGGAGCTGGTGGCGGTCGGGCGCGGCGCCGAAGCCCGACGAGAGGTACGCCGTGTCGAGGAGGGTGATGCGGATGCCGGCCTCGCCGGCGGCGGCGATCAGGGCCTCGCCCATGGCGTTGGGGTCGGCGTACGGGGTGCCGCCGGGCGCGTGGTGGAGGTAGTGGAATTCTCCGACGGCCGTGATGCCCGCGAGCGCCATCTCCGCGTACACGGCGCGGGCGAGGGCGAAGTAGCTGTCGGGGGTGAGCCGCTGGGCCACGTTGTACATGACCTCGCGCCAGGTCCAGAACGTGCCGGAGCCGACCTGGACCGTGCCGCGCAGGGCCCGGTGGAAGGCGTGCGAGTGGGCGTTGGCGAGGCCGGGGATCGTCAGGCCGCGCAGGACGACGGCGCCCGGCGGGGGCGCGTCCACTCCCGTGCGCACGGCGTCGACGCGGCCGTCCGGGAAGCCCGCGGCGGGGTCGCCGGTGGACACGGTCAGGGCCACGCCCGGCTCGACGTTGGTGCCGAGCCAGGCGTGTTCCAGCCAGTACGTCGTCAGCGGCACGCCAGCTCCTCCAGTACGTCGGCGAGTGCGAGGACACCGGCCACGCAGTCGTCCTCGGCCGCGGATTCGGCCGGGGAGTGCGAGACGCCGGTGGGGTTCCGTACGAACAGCATGGCGGTCGGGATCGACTCGGACAGGATGCCCGCGTCGTGGCCGGCGCCGGTGCCGAGGACGGGGACCTCGCCCGAGGTCCCGAGGATCCGGGACAGCTCGTCGCGCAGGGCGTGCGAGAAGTCCACGACCGGGGTGAAGGACTCCCGGACGACGGTGAGGTCGATGCCGTGGCGGTCGGCGAAGGCGCGGGCCTCCGCCTCGATGCCGTGGACGACCTTGTCCAGGGCGCCCTGGTCGGCGGCGCGGGCGTCGAGCCAGCCGCGGACCAGGGACGGGATGGCGTTGACGCCGTTCGGCTCGACCGCGATCTTGCCGAAGGTGGCGACGGCGCCCGCGAGTTCGGCCTCGCGGCGGGCGGCGAGGACCGTCTCCGCGTAGGTGAGCATCGGGTCGCGCCGGTCGACGAGGCGGGTGGTGCCGGCGTGGTTGGCCTCGCCCGCGAAGTCGTACCGCCAGCGGCCGTGCGGCCAGATGGCGGAGGCGATGCCGACCGGGTCGCCGGAGAGGTCCAGGGCCCGGCCCTGCTCGACGTGGAGTTCGACGAAGGCGCCGACGCGGGCGAGCCGCTCGGGGTCGGGACCGATCGCCTCGGGGTCGTACCCGGCCGCCTCCATGGCCTGCGGGAGGGTGACGCCGTCGGCGTCGCGGAGTGCGTACGCCTGCTCCTTCGTCAGCCGGCCGGCGGTGAGCCGGGAGCCGACGCAGGCGAGGCCGAAGCGGGCGCCCTCCTCGTCGCCGAAGTTGACGATGGCGAGGGGCCGCCGGAAGGAGACGCCGCGGGAGCGGAGTTCGTCGAGGGCGGCGAAGGCGGACACGACGCCGAGGGGGCCGTCGAAGGCGCCGCCGTCGGGGACGGAGTCCAGGTGCGAGCCGGTGACGACGGCGTCGCCGGCCGTGGGGTCGCCGAGCCAGGCCCACTGGTTGCCGTTGCGGTCGGTCTCGACGTCCAGGCGGCGGGCCTCGGCCTGCATCCGGAACCAGAGCCGGCAGTCGGCGTCGGCCTCGGTCCAGGCGTAGCGGCGGTAGCCGCCCGAGGCGGCGCTGCGGCCGAGGGGCCGCAGCGACCGCCACATGGCGTGGAAGCTGTCGCTCACGCGGAGTCACCCTCGGCGGCCTGGTCGCCCTCGCGCATCGGGACGCGGACGCCCTTCTCGTCGGCGACGCGCTCGGCGATGTCGTAGCCCGCGTCGACGTGGCGGATGACGCCCATGCCGGGGTCGTTGGTGAGCACGCGGCGGATCTTCTCGCCGGCGAGCTTGGTGCCGTCGGCGACGGAGACCTGGCCGGCGTGGATGGAGCGGCCCATGCCGACGCCGCCGCCGTGGTGGATGGAGACCCAGGAGGCGCCGGAGGCGACGTTGACCATGGCGTTCAGCAGCGGCCAGTCCGCGATCGCGTCGGAGCCGTCGAGCATGGCCTCGGTCTCGCGGTACGGGGAGGCGACGGAGCCGCAGTCCAGGTGGTCGCGGCCGATCGCGAGGGGGGCGGCGAGGGTGCCGTTGCCGACCATGTCGTTGAACATGTCGCCGGCCTTGTCGCGCTCGCCCTGGCCGAGCCAGCAGATGCGGGCGGGCAGGCCCTGGAAGTGGACGCGCTCGCCGGCCATCTTGATCCAGCGGTGCAGGGACTCGTTCTCCGGGAAGAGGTCCAGGATCGCCTTGTCCGTCTTGTGGATGTCCGAGGCCTCGCCGGAGAGGGCGGCCCAGCGGAACGGTCCCTTGCCCTCGCAGAACAGCGGGCGGATGTAGGCGGGGACGAAGCCGGGGAAGGCGAAGGCACGGTCGTAGCCCGCGAGCTGGGCCTCGCCGCGGATGGAGTTGCCGTAGTCGAAGACCTCGGCGCCGGCGTCCATGAAGCCGACCATGGCCTCGACGTGCCGGGCCATCGACTCGCGCGAGCGCCGGGTGAAGCCGGTCGGGTCCTTCGCCGCCGCGTCGGCCATGTCGTCGAAGGCGACGCCGATCGGGAGGTAGGACAGCGGGTCGTGGGCGGAGGTCTGGTCGGTCACGATGTCGATCGGGGCGCCCTCGGCGAGCATCTGCGGGAGCAGTTCGGCGGCGTTGCCGAGGAGGCCGATGGAGAGCGGGCGGCGGGCGTCGCGCGCTTCGGTGGCGAGCCGGAGGGCGTGGGCGAGGTCGTCGGCCTTCACGTCCAGGTAGCGGTGCTCGATGCGGCGCTCGATGGCGCGCGGGTCGACATCGACGCAGATCGCGACGCCGTCGTTCATGGTCACGGCGAGGGGCTGGGCGCCGCCCATGCCGCCGAGGCCGGCGGTGAGGGTGATGGTGCCGGCCAGGGTGCCGCCGAACTTCTTGGCCGCGACGGCGGCGAAGGTCTCGTAGGTGCCCTGGAGGATGCCCTGGGTGCCGATGTAGATCCAGGAGCCGGCGGTCATCTGGCCGTACATGGTGAGGCCGAGGTGCTCCAGGCGCCGGAACTCCTCCCAGTTCGCCCAGTCGCCGACCAGGTTGGAGTTGGCGAGGAGGACGCGGGGGGCCCACTCGTGGGTCTGCATGACGCCGACGGGGCGGCCGGACTGGACGAGCATCGTCTCGTCCTGCTTGAGGGTGCGCAGGGTGCGGACCATGGCGTCGAAGGAGCGCCAGTCGCGGGCGGCCTTGCCGGTGCCGCCGTAGACGACGAGCTTGTCGGGGTGCTCGGCGACCTCGGGGTCGAGGTTGTTCTGGAGCATCCGGAGGGCGGCTTCCTGCTGCCATCCCAGGGCGCTCAGTTCCGTACCGCGCGCTGCTCGTACGGGGCGGGGTCCTGACATGGCGGTGCCTCCTCGAATGTCGTACAGATATTCACATCCTGACGCGCTGAATAGTTGTAGTCAACAGGGCCGCCCTCACCCGTACCGGTGACGCGATGGACGAGGATGGGCCACATGGCCTCCTCCCGCCGAGATCTCGCCGTCCGAGCCTCCGTCGACCAAGGACTCCTCTCCCCCGCCGAACCGGTCGTCGCCCTGCTCGACACCGCCGGCATCCGCGCCTCCGCCGCCGCCCTGACCACCGCTTTCGCCGCCGTCACCGACGCCCCCGTCCTGCACGCCTTCGCCGTGAAGGCCGCCCCGCTCGTGCCCGTCCTGCGCCTGCTGCGCGAGGCCGGCCTCGGCGTCGAGGTCGCCGGCCCCGGCGAGCTGGCCCTCGCCCGGGCAGCCGGGATCCCGCCCGCCCACACCGTGCTCGACTCCCCCGCGAAGACCCCGGCCGAGCTCCGCCAGGCCCTCGCGCTCGGGATCGCCGTCAACGCCGACAACCTCCAGGAGCTGGCCAGGCTCGACGCGCTCGTCGCCGCCGCGCCCACCGCCTCACCCCTCGGACTCCGGGTGAACCCGCAGGTCGGAGCCGGTTCCATCGGCGCCCTGTCCACCGCGACCGCCACCTCGAAGTTCGGTGTGGCGCTCCGCGACGAGGGCGCGCGCAAGGCCGTCGTCCACGCCTTCCTGGAACGGCCCTGGCTGACCCGGCTGCACATCCACACCGGCTCCCAGGGCGTTCCGCTCGCCCTGATGGCACAGGGCGTCGGCGAGACCTACGCGCTCGCCGAGGAGATCAACCGCACGGCCGGCCGGCAGCAGGTCGACACCGTCGACATCGGCGGCGGCCTGCCCGTCGACTTCACCTCGGACGAGGAGACGCCGACGTTCGCGGAGTACGCCCGGCTGCTCGCCGACACCGTCCCGGGCCTCTTCGACGGCCGCTACCGGCTGGTCACCGAGTTCGGCCGCTCCCTCCTCGCCAAGCACGGCACGGTCCTCGCCCGGGTGGAGTACACGAAGACCTCGGGCGGCCGCCCCATCGCGGTCACCCACGCGGGCGTGCAGCTCGCCACCCGTACGGTCTACGCCCCCGCCTCCTGGCCGCTGCGCGTCCTCGCCTACGACGCCGAGGGCCGCCCCCGCACCGGCGAGGAGACCGTCCAGGACGTGGCGGGGCCCGCCTGCTTCGCCGGCGACCTGCTGGCCGCCGGGCGCGCGCTGCCGCTGCTGCGCCCGGGCGACGTCGTGGCCGTCCCGGACACCGGCGCGTACTACTTCGCCCACCACTACGCGTACAACAGCCTGCCCCGGCCCGGCATCCACGGCTTCACGGTGGCCGACGACGGGGCGGTGACCTTCACGGCCGTCCGCAGGGCGCAGACCCTCGAGGAGATCGTCGCGGAGGGCGGCGGGGCGGAGGCGGACGCGCTCGTCCGGTAGCGGGGGCCCGGCGGCCCGGCTTCCATGGAGCCATGACCGCTACGGATCCGGACACCACCTCCGTCGTCGTCGAGCGCCGCGTCGCCGCCTCCTCCGGCCGGGTCTGGGAGGCGATCACCGACCTGAAGGACCTTCCCCGGGTCCTGACCGGCGTCGAGAAGGTGGAGGTGCTCACCGAGGGCGTCTTCGGCGTGGGCACCCGCTGGCGCGAGACCCGGCGCATGCTGGGCAAGGAGGCCACGGAGGAGATGACCGTGACCGAGTGCGAGGCCCCCGACCGGTACGTCACGGTGGCCGACTCGCACGGCATGCACTACGTCTCCGCACTCACCCTGACCCCGGACGGCAGCGGGGGCACCACGCTGCGGATGGCCTTCTCGGCGCGGCCCGCCCAGGGGCGCACCCCCGGCCTGGTCGCGCGGCTGCTCGCCCGCTTCGGCGCCAAGGCCGTCGCCAAGGCTCTGGCCAAGGACCTGTCCGACATCGCGAACGCCGTCGAATCGCGCATCTGACCGACGCGCAGATCAATTTCCGTCAGACACAGGCATGTTCCGATGGAAAATGCCAGAACACCTCCCCAGAGCCGGAACGTTGAGTAGCGTCTCCGTCACTGCCGCACGTCCGCACGCCGCATCGGGAGGGGAATCCGCGTGCCCGGAATCGACGAGTGCCTTATGGAGGCCATGGCCCTGCCAGGCGCTCGCGGAGCCTCCCTGGTCGACTGGACCAGCGGACTGGCCCTGGGGACGACGGGTGAATCACCCACCGGCGACCACGAGACGACGGCCGCCGAGACGGCCGAGATAGCCAGGGCGGCGGCCGAGTTCGACTCCTTCACCACCAGCGGGGAACCGGACGCGCCACCGGGCCCACCCGTGGAGGACCTGATCGTCACCACCCGTGCCGGCTATCACGTCCTCCGTTTCGTCGAGACGTCCTTCGACAGCAGCGTATTCCTCCACCTCTGGCTCGACCGCGACACCGGCAATCTCGCCCTCGCCCGCATACGGCTGCGGGACCTCGCCGAGAGGCTGGTCCTCGGATGAGCCCCACCGCCACCGCCACCGCCGCCGCCCCGGTCTCCCCGATGCTGGTCCGGCTCGCCGCCGAGAAGGCCACCGGCGCCCTGCTCCGCGACCACGGCACCCTCTACCTCGTCGACGGCCGCGTCGTGCACGCCGAGAGCCCCGCCGCCCCCGGCGTCGACGTCCTCCTCACCACCGGCGGCCGGCTCCCCCGCGAAGGCTGGGACGAGGCCGTCGACCGGGCCGGCGCCCACCGCGCCGTCGGCCGCTTCCTCGTCGACAGCGGCCGCCTCCACGACGGCGAACTGGAGATCTGCCACCTCGGCGCCGTCTTCGACGCCGCCTTCTTCGCCCTCTCCCCCACCAGCGGACCGACCCGCTTCCGCTACGGGGTCGGGCACTGGTTCGGCACCGTGCGACCCGTCTCCGCCGAGGCCGTCGAGCGCGAGACCGTCCGCCGCCGCGAACTCCTCGACGCCGTCTGGCCGTACGCCTCCGTCGACACCGCCCCGGTCGTGCCCCGCGCCGCCGGCCCCGGCCAGAGCGTCGGGGCGCGCCAGCGCGCGCTGCTCGCCGCCGCCGACGGGGAGCGCACGCCGGCAGAGCTGGCGCGGCTGCTCGGCCGGCCCGCCTTCCACACCCTGCTCGACGTCCGGCGGCTCGCCGCCGCGGGACTCGTCGAGACCCCGCTCGTACCCGACTCCGTACCGCCACCGCCGGTACTCGCACCGGCCCCGTCGGTCGCGGATCCCGACATCGCCCTGCTGCGCCGGCTCCGTGACGCCCTGGAGGCACACCTGTGATGAGGCGTGCCCTGCGCCTGCGCGCCGAGAGGAGACAGCTCATGACGGCAGAAGCCGAGGTCCTCGGCGAGCTCAGACGGCTGCGGGCCCGGCTCCCCCAGCTCACGGGGGCCCTCGCGGCCAGCGCCGACGGACTCGTCCTGGCCCACGACACCGTGGACGGCGAGGCGGAGAGCGTGGCCGCGCTCACCGCGGCGGCGCTCGGCGTCGGGCAGCGGCTGACCGACTCCACCGGGCAGGGCCGCTTCCGGGAGCTCCTGGTCCGCGGCGAGAGCGGCTACGTCGCGACGTACGCGGCGGGCGGCGCCGCCGTCCTGACCCTCCTGGCGGAGCCCCGCATCAACGTGGGCCGGCTCCATCTGGAGGCCCGCCGGTCCAGCGCCCGGATAGGCGAACTCGTCGACGGCGCGCTGGAGCGCAGAGACCTGAACTGACACCCCCGCACGCCGCGGGACCGAACCGAACCGTCCGGACGGGCACCGTCCGGACCGCACCCGAAAAGGAAGTACGACCATGGCGAACACCGAAGCGGCCCTCAAGGACGCGGCCACCATCGAGGGCGCCATCGGCGCCGCCCTCGTCGACTACACCAGCGGCATGGCGCTGGGCACGATCGGCGGCGGCAAGGAGCTCGACCTGAACGTGGCCGCGGCCGGCAACACCGACGTCGTCCGGGCCAAGGTCCGCGCGATGGAGATGCTGGGGCTCAACGACGAGATCGAGGACATCCTCATCACCCTCGGCACCCACTACCACCTGATCCGGCTGCTGAAGGGCCGCAATACCAACGGTCTGTTCCTCTACCTCGCCCTGGACAAGGGCCGCGCGAACCTGGCGATGGCCCGCCACCAGCTGAAGAAGATCGAGAACGAGCTGGAGGTCTGACCGCCCGCTACTCGACGAACAGGCCCCGCGCCGCCGCCTTCGCGTCGAACTCCTCCAGACGCGCCTGCGCGTCCGGGAGCTCGTCCGCCATCGCCTCCAGGAGGACCCGGCCGAGCATCATCGGCGCGCAGGCGGTGTCGAAGGCGAGCCCGGTGCCGACGGCGGCCGGGATGAGCAGGTCGCTGTGGGCGGCGACGGGCGCGAACGCGGACTCGGCGACGGTCACGACCGTGAGCCCGGCCGTCCGCGCGTACTCCAGCGCCTCGACGACCTCGCGGGCGTGGCGGGGCAGCGCGAAGCACAGCAGGGCCGTGGCACCGGCCCGGACGGCCGCGTCGACGCGGTCCGTGAGCATGGAGCCGCCCTCGTCGAGGAGGCGGACGTCGGGGTGCACCTTGGCGGCGAAGTAGGCGAAGCCGCGCGCCTGCGAGGAGGCGGCCCGCAGCCCCAGCACCGGCAGCGGACGGGAGGCGGCGAGCAGCCGGCCGGCCCGTTCGACGGGCGCCGGGTCGGCCAGCAGCCCGGCGAGGTGCTGGAGGTTCTCGATCTCGGCGAGCACGGCCTGCTGGTACTCGTTGTGCTGCTCGCCCCCGGCGGCGCCGGGCTCGGGGGGCGCGACCTCCCGCAGATGGCGGCGGAGCGCCGGATAGCCGTCGAAGCCGAGGGCCACCGCGAAGCGGGTGACGGAGGGCTGGCTGACCCCGGCGAGCTCCGCGAGCTCGACGCTGGAGAGGAACGGCACGTCCCCGGCGCGCCGCACCATGCAGTGGGCGATCCGCCGCTGGGTCGGCGTGAGCCGGTGCCCCTCGAAGAGCGCCTGCAGCCGGCCGGCCGGACCGTCGCTCATGCCGCCCCTCCCTATTCACCCGCCGATAAGACTGCATAAGGATATGCAGCGGGGCGAGGGGAGGGCCAGCGCGTACCGCGCACCGGGACGGTTGCGCGGGGACCGCCGCACCCCCGTGAACGGGGGGCGGGACGACGGCGGTCCCCGCGGGGGACGCGGGCCCGGGTCAGGGCCGGCCTCCGCGTCCGCGGCGTCTCTGGAGGCCCGGGAGCCGCTCCGGAAGTCCGTGACGCCGACAACCCTCACTGTGCCGGAGGCGTGTTAAGCGGGTGCTGCGCGCACGTGTCACGCTCGTACCGGTTGTACGAAGAACCCGTTGCGCCGTTACCTGGCGCCGCCGTTGGCCAGGAAGGCCAGCAGGTCCTGACGGCTGACGACACCGGTCGGCTTGCCCTCGACCAGCACGATCGCCGCGTCGGCGGCCTCGCCCAGGACGGACATGAGGTCGGCGACCGGCTCGCCCGAGCCGACCTGCGGCAGCGGGGCGCTCATGTGACGCTCCAGCGGGTCCTCCAGGGAGGCGCGCTGGGTGAAGAGGGCGTCGAGCAGCTCGCGCTCGACGACCGAGCCGACGACCTCGGCGGCCATGACGTCGGGGTGGCCGGCGCCGGGCTTCACGATCGGCATCTGGGAGACGCCGTACTCGCGCAGCACCTCGATGGCCTGGCCGACGGTCTCGTCCGGGTGCATGTGGACGAGGGAGGGCATGACGCCCTCCTTGTGCCGCAGGACGTCGGCGACGGTGGCGGTGGAGGTGTCCTCCAGGAAGCCGTAGTCGGCCATCCACTCGTCGTTGAAGATCTTCGACATGTAGCCGCGGCCGGAGTCGGGCAGCAGGACGACGACCACGTCGTCGGGGCCGAGCTCCTTGGCGACCTCCAGCGCGGCGACGACCGCCATGCCGCAGGAACCGCCGACGAGGAGGCCCTCCTCCTTGGCGAGGCGGCGGGTCATCTGGAACGAGTCCTTGTCCGACACGGCGACGATCCGGTCGGTGACGTTCCGGTCGTAGGCGGTGGGCCAGAAGTCCTCGCCGACGCCCTCGACCAGGTACGGACGGCCCGAGCCGCCCGAGTAGACCGAGCCCTCCGGGTCGGCGCCGATGACCTTGACGGAGCCGCCGCTGGCCTCCTTGAGGTAGTTGCCGGTGCCGGAGATGGTGCCGCCGGTGCCGACACCCGCCACGAAGTGGGTGATCTTCCCCTCCGTCTGCTCCCAGAGCTCGGGACCGGTGGTCTCGTAGTGGGAGCGCGGGTTGTTCGGGTTGGAGTACTGGTCGGGCTTCCACGCCCCGGGGGTCTCACGGACCAGCCGGTCCGACACGTTGTAGTACGAGTCGGGGTGCTCGGGGTCGACGGCGGTCGGGCAGACGACGACCTCGGCGCCGTAGGCGCGCAGCACGTTGATCTTGTCCAGGGACACCTTGTCGGGGCAGACGAAGATGCACTTGTAGCCCTTCTGCTGGGCCACGATCGCCAGGCCGACGCCGGTGTTGCCGGACGTGGGCTCGACGATGGTGCCGCCGGGCTTGAGCTCGCCGCTCTGCTCGGCCGCCTCGATCATCCGCAGGGCGATCCGGTCCTTGACCGAGCCGCCGGGGTTGAAGTACTCGACCTTGGCCAGGACCGTCGCCTGGAGGCCCGCTGTGACGTTGTTGAGCTTCACCAGCGGGGTGTTGCCGACGAGGCTGATCATCGAGTCGTGGAATTGCACCGTAATCTCCGGGGTCTCCGTAATGGTGTGGCCAGCGTATGCGTAGTCGGAGCGGGTTACGGGGCAGTTAGACCCTGAACGGCTTGAAGGACCTGGTACCGCTCGACGGACCCAACGGCTTGAAGGAGGTGACGGCCCCATGTCGAGGGCGAGGGTGGCGCGCCGGATCGCGGCGGGTGCGGCGTACGGCGGCGGGAGCATCGGGCTGCTGGGGGTGGCGGCCGTGGGCGTCCTGCTGGCGGAGATGCAGCTCGCGAAGCGCACGGTGGGCGACGGGGCGGCGCCCCTGCCGCCCGCGGCGGACGGCCTCTACGGCCGCGCGTTCGGCTCGCAGGACCCCCTGCGGCTCGCCCTTCTGGGTGATTCCACGGCGGCGGGCCAGGGAGTGCGCCGCTCGGGTCAGACCCCGGGCGCGCTGCTCGCCTCGGGACTCGCCGCGGTGGCGGAGCGGCCGGTGGTGCTGCGGAACGTGGCGCTCTCCGGGGCGCGCTCGGACGACCTGGAGCGCCAGGTGTCGCTGCTGCTCGCCCAGCCGCTCGGCCCGCCGGACGTGTGCGTGATCATGATCGGGGCCAACGACGTGACGCACCGGATGGCGCCCACCGAGTCGGTGCGGCTCCTGGCGGCGGCGGTGCGGCGGCTGCGGACGGCCGGGGCCGAGGTGGTGGTCGGCACCTGCCCGGACCTGGGCACCATCGAGCCGGTCTACCAACCCCTGCGCTGGCTGGCCCGGCGGGCCTCGCGGCAGCTGGCGGCGGCCCAGACGATCGTGGTGGTGGAGCAGGGCGGGCGGACGGTGTCGCTGGGCGACCTGCTCGGCCCCGAGTTCGCCGAGAACCCGCGCGAGATGTTCGGCGTCGACAACTTCCACCCGTCGGCGGAGGGGTACGCGACGGCGGCGATGGCCGTCCTGCCGACCCTCTGCGCGGTCCTGGGCGTCTGGCCGGAGGCGGACCGGCTGGAGCCGGCCCGGCGCGAGAACATGCTGCCGGTCGCCAAGGCGGCGGCCGAGGCGGCCCGGGAGGCGGGCACCGAGGTGACGGGCGCCCGGGCCCCGTGGGCGCTGCTGAAGCACCGGCGCAGGCGGCGGCTGCCGGTGGCGGAGGGAGCGGTGGAGGGCGCCGTCGGCGGGGCCGCGGAGGGCGCCGCGGCCGCCGAGACCCCCGCCAACTGAGCGCTCGCTTAGAAAAGAGGCCCGCGTCACACCGCCAGGGCGGTGACCCCTGCGGTACGTACGGGTAACTTCCCTTGCAGTCCGCTCTCTCCGCACCCTCATGGAGCCGTGATGCCCGAAGCAGTGATCGTCTCGACCGCCCGCTCGCCCATCGGCCGGGCCTTCAAGGGCTCCCTCAAGGACCTGCGGCCGGACGACCTCACCGCGACCATCGTCCAGGCCGCCCTGGCGAAGGTGCCGGAGCTGGACCCGCGCGACATCGACGACCTGATGCTGGGCTGCGGCCTGCCGGGCGGCGAGCAGGGCAACAACCTGGGCCGCATCGTCGCCGTGCAGATGGGCATGGACCACCTGCCGGGCTGCACGATCACCCGCTACTGCTCCTCCTCGCTGCAGACCTCCCGCATGGCGCTGCACGCGATCAAGGCGGGCGAGGGCGACGTCTTCGTCTCGGCCGGCGTCGAGATGGTCTCCCGCTTCGTCAAGGGCAACTCCGACTCGCTGCCCGACACGCACAACCCGTACTTCGCCGAGGCCGAGGCCCGCACCGCCGAGGTCGCCGCCTCCGAGGGCTCCGTCTGGCACGACCCGCGCGAGGACGGCATCGTGCCGGACGCCTACATCGCGATGGGCCAGACCGCCGAGAACCTGGCCCGCCTGAAGGGCATCAGCCGCCAGGAGATGGACGAGTTCGGCGTCCGCTCGCAGAACCTCGCCGAGCAGGCCATCAAGAACGGCTTCTGGGAGCGCGAGATCACCCCCGTGACGCTGCCGGACGGCACCGTCGTCTCGGCGGACGACGGCCCGCGCGCCGGCGTCACCCTGGAGGGCGTGCAGGGCCTCAAGCCGGTCTTCCGCCCCGACGGCCTGGTCACCGCCGCCAACTGCTGCCCGCTGAACGACGGCGCCGCCGCCCTGGTGATCATGTCCGACACCAAGGCCGCCGAGCTGGGCCTGACCCCGCTGGCCCGGATCGTCTCCACCGGCGTCTCCGGCCTCTCCCCCGAGATCATGGGCCTCGGCCCGGTCGAGGCGTCGAAGCAGGCCCTCAAGCGCGCCGGCCTGACCATCGGCGACATCGACCTCGCCGAGATCAACGAGGCCTTCGCCGCCCAGGTCATCCCGTCCTACCAGGACCTCGGCCTCGACCTGGACAAGGTCAACGTCAACGGCGGCGCCATCGCCGTCGGCCACCCCTTCGGCATGACCGGCGCCCGCATCACCGGCACCCTGATCAACAGCCTCCAGTTCCACGACAAGCAGTTCGGCCTGGAGACCATGTGCGTCGGCGGCGGCCAGGGCATGGCGATGGTCATCGAGC
>NZ_JBVJMN010000055.1:27918-60487 GCF_055584185.1 Streptomyces sp. NPDC104202
GCGGCTGAGCTGAACCGGAGCGGAGGGTAGGGGCCGCCCGAGGAACGAGGGCGGCACCTGCCCGCAGCGGTGGTGAAGCTCAGCGCGACCGGAAGAGCGAGCGGCTGAGCTGAACCGGAGCGGAGGGTAGGGGCCGCCCGAGGAACGAGGGCGGCACCTGCCCGCAGCGGTGGTGAAGCTCAGCGCGACCGGAAGAACGAGCGGCTGAGTTGAGGCATGGCGGGGCCGTTCCGCCTCTCCCGGGGCCCCGTGGCTAACCGCTCCGCGTCCGAGCCGTGACCGAATCTCCCCCAGGATGTGACCTACGTCCCGGGGGAGTTCGTTTTCCCAGGTCAGAGTGGTTTCGGGACTAAACACCTGGCTGAAATACCTGTCCAATTCGTGACGTAATGCACTGACAGGCCGCCCCACCTCAGGACAAGCTGATGTAGGAAGTCGGGGGATCGACTCGGAATCGGGAGTACGTCAGTGAGCGCCATGCCTCTTGCCCTGCTGCTGACCACGGCCGCTGCCACGGCCGTGGGCGCTGCCGCCCTGCACGCAGTCCGCGGTCTCCGCAAGGAGGTCACCGCCCTCCGGAGCGAGCTGGCCGCCGGCCGTGGGGTCACGGTGCCCGCCGCCCGCACGCCCGTCGCCGAGATACGGGCCGCGGTCGCGGAGGCGCTGGCCGAGGAGCGCGAGCGCGAGCTCGCCGAGGCGCGGGCCTTCTGGGCCGCGCAGGAGGCCCGTGACGCCGCCGACGCCCCGTCGCTGCTCGGCGGGTTCGGCGGCCCGGCGGACGACGGCGCGTACTACGTGCCCCGCCAGTCCGACTTCGCCGGCCTGGAGGCGATGGCCCTGGAGGCCATGGAGGCCGAGGCCGCCGCGCTGGACGGCCCCGACGCGCTGGACGAGTACCCCGAGGACTCGGCGGAGCTGGCCGCGGCCCGACGCCGGCACCCCTCTCACCCGGACTTCGTGCCGGTCCAGACGCCGGTCGTCACCGACCACGAGCGGACGGTGGCCCGCCTGGAGGAGCTCGCCGACACCCGCACGGCGCTCACCGACGTGCGCCCCGGCCCGCTCGGCACCCTGGACGTGTACGTCTTCGCCGACGGCACCACGCTCTGCATGACCCCCGGCCACCGGGAGACCGCGGAGCTCCTCGCGGAGGCCCTGCGCTCCGGCCGGACCCCGGTCCTGCTCGGCGGCTCGGGCGTCTCCGGCGCCTTCGCCCTGACGTTCAGCTACGGCGACGGCGACGAGGAGAACGTCTACATCCTCGCGGACCGCGTGATCGCCTCCCTGTGACCCCTCCGGGGCCGGGACGACCGGCCCCTAGGGGCTGTCGTCACCATCCCCTCTGCCCTTCGGGCAACGAGGGGATGGTGACGACAGCCCCTAGAGCCCCGAGCGCTCCGTCGCCTCCCGCACCAGCCCCACGGCCTCGCCGAGCTCCCCCGCAGGGGAGCCGTCCGGGGCCGTTCGCATGATCTCGGCCAGGTCGTTGCCGGCGACGAGGAGCTGGTCGGCGACGGTGAAGACGCCCGCGTCGGGCATGGTCCGCGGTGCCCGCCCGGGCTCCTCGGCGCGCTGGGCGCGCGCCGCGAGTTCCCTGGCCAGGGCCAGTCCCTCGGCGGCCGCGCCGCGCTGGAGCCGGCTCTGCGGGGCGGTCCGCAGCCGGTCGGCGAAGCGCTCGACGGCGGCGGTCAGTTCACTCGTATCACGCACGCCGCGACCCTACGCGCCGTCCCGGCCCCCTTGCCAACGGGAGATCCCTTCGGCACGGTGACGGGGAGAACACGAGGAGCGACACGGTACGACGCGTCCGGAGGCGCCGATGTCCCAGACATTCTCCGCGGAGACCCACCGCAACATGCTGGCCCGCATCCCGCGCCGCACCGGCCGTGAGATCGCCGACTGGATGCGCACCGTCGAGGAGGGCCCCTCCCTCCTCCGTTTCGAGGAGCGGGTGAGCTGGCTGCGCGGGGCCCACGACCTCGCGTACGGCCACGCCAAGGCCATCCTGCACGAGTACGACCTGCGCCGGGCGGCGCGCAGACTGCTCTGAGCCGCGCTCCCGGGACGCGGAAGGGCCCGCCCGGCACGAAGCCGGACGGGCCCTTCCCCCCGAGTCGGGGAGGCGTCAGTCGTCGCCCTGCAGGATCGACAGCAGACGCAGCATCTCCAGGTAGATCCACACCAGGGTCATGGTGAGACCGAAGGCGGCCAGCCATGCCTCCTCGCGCGGCGCGCCGTAGGTCACGCCGTCCTCGACCTGCTTGAAGTCGAGGGCGAGGAAGCAGGCACCGAGGATGATGCCGACGATGCCGAAGACGATGCCGAGGCCGCCGCTGCGGAAGCCCAGGCCGTCGCCGCCCGCGAAGACCGCGAACAGCAGGTTGGCCACCATGAGCAGCATGAAGCCCATCGCGGCGGCCATCACGAAGCCGTAGAACCGGCGGTTGACCCGGATCCAGCCCATCTTGTAGGCGATGAGGACGCCGGCGAAGACCGCCATCGTGCCCAGGACCGCCTGGATGACCACGCCGTCGGCGATGTACGTCGAGACGGCGGCGGAGATCACGCCGAGGAAGACGCCCTCGAAGGCGGCGTAGCCCAGGATCAGCGCGGGCGACGGCTTGCGCTTGAAGGACTGCACGAGCGACAGCACGAGCGCCACCAGGGCGGCGCCGATCGCGATGCCGTACGACTTGCCGAGGTTCGCCGGGTCGACGGGCAGCAGCAGCCAGGACAGGACGGCGGTGAGCACGACCGTGCCGAGCGTCATGGCCGTGCGGCTCACGACGTCGTCGATCGTCATCACGTTGCCGCGCGTCTGCTGCGGAGCCCCGAGCTGGGCGTCCTGCGGCGCGTACGGGTTGGTGGCGTAGGGGTTCGTCGCACCCTCGGCATACGGGTTGCCGGTGGCGTACGGGTTGGTTCCGACGGCGGGGCCCCCGGCCTGCGGCTGCTGCGCGTGGACACCCGCCGAGCCGGTGTCGCGGCTGAACCCCCGTCGCGAGAAGACCGGGTTGCTGCTCCTCATCTCACTCCTCCATGGCAGACCGCACGGCGCGGCCTTGCGTCAAGAGTAATGCGTAGGCAAAAGAAACTCCCTAGTGCTCGGGGAGGATCTTTTTCCGCCGGCAGCCGATGCCGTCGGCCACGGCCGGCCTGTCGGAGGCTCCGCCGGGCCACAGGCACCCGCCTGGGCCCGGTGGTGCCCGGAACCGGACTCGAACCGGTACGGCCCGAAGGCCAGCGAGGTTTAAGCTCGCCGTGTCTGCGTTCCACCATCCGGGCGTACACGCGAAGCTCCGCGTTGGCACAGGAGCCTAGTCGGGGCGCTTCCCTCGTTCAGCGGAACATCAGCCCGATGTTGTCTTATTTTATTGACGTCTGAGGGTACGTCAGTGCAGGTGGGGGCGTTTTCACCGAACTGTGACGGGGGTCGCAGGCGCAAAGCGGCACCCCCTGGAATGACGAAAAGTCGTCGCACTTCTGTCACCTCCGCGGAGGGTCCCGCGCGAGCGGCCCTCCAGGGTCCGCCGTCATACCTCAGGAGGACGGAACGGGCCTCCGGTCAGACTCGAGAGGGCCCCGGGAACGGGCACGTGGACGGACGCCCACGGCCGGAACGGCCGAGACGATGGAGGAGTTCCCGCAGCAGCCCCGCAGTGACAGGAGTCCTCCTCGTGACCACCACCCCCACCGTGTCCCGCGCCACCGCGGTGGCCGCCCGCGCCACGGACCTCTCCAAGGTGTACGGACAGGGCGAGACCCAGGTGGTCGCGCTCGACCAGGTCACCGTCGACTTCCGGCAGGGCGAGTTCACCGCGATCATGGGTCCCTCCGGCTCCGGCAAGTCGACGCTGATGCACTGCGTCGCCGGCCTGGACTCCTTCTCCTCCGGCTCGGTGCGCATCGGCGACACCGAGCTGTCCACCCTGAAGGACAAGCAGCTCACGCAGCTGCGCCGGGACAAGATCGGCTTCATCTTCCAGGCGTTCAACCTGCTGCCGACCCTGACCGCCCTGGAGAACATCACGCTCCCCATGGACATCGCCGGCCGCAAGCCCGACAAGCAGTGGGTCCAGCAGGTCATCGACATGCTCGGCCTCTCGGCCCGGCTCGGCCACCGGCCCGGCGAGCTCTCCGGCGGCCAGCAGCAGCGCGTGGCCGTGGCCCGCGCCCTCGCCTCCCGCCCCGAGATCATCTTCGGTGACGAGCCGACCGGAAACCTGGACTCCCGCTCCGGCGCCGAGGTCCTCGGCTTCCTGCGCAACTCGGTCCGCGAGCTCGGCCAGACCGTCGTCATGGTCACCCACGACGCGATGGCCGCCGCCTACGCGGACCGCGTGATCTTCCTCGCGGACGGCCGGATCGTCGACGAGATGCTCCGCCCCACGGCGGACGGCGTCCTCGACCGGATGAAGGCGTTCGACGCCAAGGGCCGCACGAGCTGAGGCGGCGGCACCGCCGCACCCCCGCCCGTCGCCCTCCCTCCCCTTCCTCCAGGACACACCCATGTTCCGTACCGCCCTGCGCAACGTCCTCGCGCACAAGGCGCGGCTGCTGATGACCGTCCTCGCCGTGATGCTCGGCGTGGCCTTCGTCTCCGGCACCCTCGTCTTCACCGACACCCTCTCCCAGGCCTTCCGCAACCAGTCGGCGAAGAGCTACGACGACGTCGCCGTCTCCGTCGAGATGTACCCGAACCCCGAGGAGGCCCGGAAGGCGCCCGGCCTCTCCCAGCGGGACGTCGACGCGGTCGCGAAGCTCGACGGCGTCGCCTCCGTCACCCCCCGCGTCGACGGCTTCGCCGGCGTGCCCGACCGGAACGGCAAGCTGATCGGCAGCGGCTGGTCCAACAAGGGCGCCAACTTCGCCCCCGGCAAGGACGGCAAGGACCGCGCCTACGACTTCACCGCGGGCGCCGGACCGGCCGACGCCGGCCAGGTCGCGCTCGACAAGGAGACCGCCGACAAGGGCGGCTACAAGGTCGGCGACACCGTCCGCGTCGCCACCAACGGCCCGGTGAAGGAGTACCGCCTCTCCGGCGTCTTCACCACCGAGGACGGCGCCGTCAACGCGGGCGGCAGCCTGGTCGTCTTCGAGTCCTCCGTCGCCCAGAAGCTCTACCTGAAGCCCGGCTTCTACCAGAACCTGACCGTCACCGGCGCCCCCGACGCCGACGACGCCAAGCTCCTCGACGAGGTCCTGAAGGTCGTCCCGAAGTCGGCCACCGCGCAGACCGGCAAGGCCCTCGCCGACCAGCAGGCCAAGGACATCGAGGCCGGCCTCGGCGCGCTCAACCAGGTCCTCCTGGGCTTCGCGGGCATCGCCCTCTTCGTCGGCGTCTTCCTGATCTCCAACACCTTCACCATGCTGGTCGCCCAGCGCACCAAGGAACTGGCCCTGATGCGCGCGGTCGGAGCCTCGCGCAAGCAGATCACCCGCTCCGTCCTCGCCGAGGCCGGGCTGGTCGGCCTGGTCGCCTCCGCCGTCGGCTACGCCCTCGGCGTGGGTCTGGCCGTGGCGCTCCGCTCGGCCATGAGCGCCTTCGACATGAAGGTCCCGGACGGCTCCCTGGTCCTCGGCGCCACCCCGGCCGTCAGCGCCTTCGCCGTCGGCGTCCTGATCACCATGTTCGCCGCCTGGCTGCCCGGCCGCCGTGCCGCGAAGATCCCGCCGGTCGCCGCCATGAGCAGCGTCCACGCGGCCGCGACCACCAAGTCGCTCGTCGTCCGGAACTCCATCGGCGCCCTGTTCACCGCGATCGGCGTCGTGCTGATCGTGCTCGGCGCGGGCAAGGGCGGCGACGACGGCCGTCTGCTCATCGCGGGCGGCGCGTTCCTCACCCTCATCGGCGTGATCGTGCTGATCCCGTTCCTGTCCCGCCCGGTCATCGCCGTGATCCGCCCGGTCTTCGTGAACCTCTTCGGGGTCTCCGGCAAGCTCGCCGGCCTCAACGCGGTCCGCAACCCGCGCCGCACCGGCGCCACCGCCTCCGCGCTCGCCATCGGTCTGACCCTCGTCACCGGCCTCTCGGTGCTCGGCGCGACCGTCGGCGCGGCCCTCGACAAGGTGACGACCGACCAGATCAAGGCCGACTACATGGTCTCCATGGCCAGCGGCAACTCGCTGAGCCCGGAGGCGCTGGCCGCCCTGGAGAAGGCCCCCGGCGTCACCGCGGTCTCTCCGCAGCAGGCCGGTGCGTTCGACCTGAAGGGCAGTTACGTCTCGGTCTCCGGCGTCTCCCCCCGCGACATCGGCAAGGTCCTCAAGCTGGACGTCGTGAAGGGTTCGCTGAACTCCCTCGGCGGGAACACGATCGCCATCGACGACGACGTGGCCGCCAAGCGCGGCCTGAAGGTCGGCGACTCCGTCCCGGTCGAGTACCTGGACAAGCAGAAGGGCAAGCTGACCGTCGGCGCGGTCTACGAGGCCAACGAGTTCGTCTCGCCGGTCCTGGCCGACCACCGGCTGGTCACCGCGCACGAGGAGCAGGCCGAGATCCGCCAGATCTTCGTCTCGACGGAGGGCGGCGCGAGCACGGCCCACGAGCAGGCCCTGTCGAAGGCCATGGGCGACAACCCGGCGATCACGGTGATGGACCACAAGGACATCCGCGACTCGTTCGGCGGCCCGATCAACATGATGCTCAACATCATGTACGGCCTGCTCGGCATGGCCCTGATCATCGCCGTCCTCGGTGTCGTCAACACCCTCGCGATGTCCGTCTTCGAACGCCAGCAGGAGATCGGCATGCTGCGGGCGATCGGCCTCGACCGGCGCCGGGTGAAGCGGATGGTCCGTCTGGAGGCCGTGGTCATCTCGGTGTTCGGCGCGGTCGTCGGCATCGGCCTCGGCTCGTTCCTCGGCTGGGCGATCGGCGAGACGTTCAAGAGCAGCCTGCCGGGCTACGTCCTGGTCCTGCCCTGGGACCGGATCGGGCTCTTCCTGGCCCTGGCGGCCCTGGTCGGCGTCCTCGCCTCGCTGTGGCCGGCGCGCAGCGCGGCCAGGCTGAACATGCTCGCCGCCATCAAGGCCGAGTAGCCGCGGGCACGCGAAGGGCCGGTCTCCCCCGAGGGGAGGCCGGCCCTTCGCCGTCGTCTCAGTCCGTCTTCTCGTTCCAGACGCGCGGGCGCAGGGCGGTGCCGCTCTGCCCCGACTCCCCGGTCCGCACGGCGAGGAACTGGTTCACGCCGATCCGGTTGCGCTCGAAGGAGACGGCCGAGGCGGCCATGTAGAGCCGCCAGATCCGCGCCCGGCCGGGCGAGGCGAGCCGGACCGCCCGGTCCCAGTCGCGCTCCAGGTTGGCCACCCAGCGGCGCAGGGTGAGCGCGTAGTGCTCGCGGATGGCCTCGACGTCCCGGACCTCGAAGCCGGCGTCCTCCAGGGTGGACAGGGTGCGGCCCATCGGGGCGAGTTCGCCGTCGGGGAAGACGTACGCGTCGATGAACGGGTCGATCTCGTAGGCCGCCTCGTCGGGTTCGGGGCGGCGGGAGATCTGGTGGTTGAGGAGCCGTCCGCCGGGTCTGAGGAGCCCGTACAGCGTGTCGGCGTACTCCCGGTAGCGCACCTCGCCGACGTGCTCGGCCATGCCGATGGAGGAGACGGCGTCGTACGGGCCGTCGGTGACGTCCCGGTAGTCCTGGACGCGGATCTCGACCCGGTCGGTGAGCCCCTCCTCGGCGACCCGCTTGCGGGCGTAGGCGGCCTGCTCGCGGGAGAGGGTGACGCCGACGACCCTGGCGCCGTACTCGCGGGCGGCGTGCAGGGCCATGGAGCCCCAGCCGCAGCCGACGTCGAGGAGCCGGTCGCCCTCCCGGAGGTTCAGCTTGCGGGCGATGAGGTCCAGCTTGTCGCGCTGGGCGTCCTCCAGCGTCCCGCCCTCGGTCCAGTAGGCGCAGGAGTAGACCATGGAGGGGCCGAGGACCAGCTCGTAGAAGTCGTTGCCCACGTCGTAGTGGTGGCTGATGGCCTGCCGGTCGCGGCGCCGGGTGTGCCGGCTGCCGCTGCGGCCGCGGATCTCCTCGGCCGGCGGCTTCGGCGGCGGCAGCGGGCCGGCGAGCCGCAGCAGGGCGCGGGCGGCGGCGCGCAGCCGCGGGTCGCGCGCGGAGTCCAGCAGGCTGCGGCTCTCCTCGCCGCGCTCCCAGAGGTGGCCCGAGAGCCGGTCCAGGGCGTCGTACAGGTCGCCCTCGACGTCGATCTCGCCGGCCACCCAGGCGCGGGCCAGGCCGAGTTCGCCGGGCCGCCAGATCATCCTCCGCAGGGCGCGGCGGTCGCGGACGACCAGGACGGGACCGCCGGCGGGGCCGGCCTCACTGCCGTCCCAGGCTCGCACGCGGACCGGGAGCGGTCCTCCCAGCAGTTCCTCGGCGAGGGTCGTCAGCCGCGACGCGGCGTCGGCCATGGTGCACACCTCCGTGATCTCGTGCCCCAGAAATGCTCGTCACCAAGGGAACACCGTCCGTAGGCGTTTGCAGTCCCACCACAACACAACGAGTCGGCAAAACACGCGAAGGGCCGTCCGCACCACGGATGGCGGACGGCCCTTTTACGGCCTTGCGTGTACTGCGTGTACTGCTTGTACTGCGGGTGTTACGAGGCCTTGGCCTTCTCCTGCGCCGGGGCGGCCGGGGCGGGGGCGGGCTTGGCGGCCTCGTAGAACTCCTCGCGGGGGGTCTCCATGGCGCCCAGGGAGACGACCTCGCGCTTGAGGAACATCGCGAGGGTCCAGTCGGCGAAGACGCGGATCTTGCGGTTCCAGGTCGGCATCGCCATGCCGTGGTAGCCACGGTGCATGTACCAGGCGAGACGGCCCTTGAGCTTGATCTTCACCTTGCCCATGACGATCATCGCGACGCCCTTGTGCAGACCGAGTCCGGCCACGGCGCCCTTGTTGGCGTGGCTGTACTCCTTCTGCGGGAAGCCGCGCATGCCGGCCACCACGTTGTCGCCGAGGACCTTGGCCTGGCGCAGGGCGTGCTGGGCGTTCGGCGGGCACCAGGCGTTCGGGTTGCCCGCACGGCGGCCGACCATGTCCGGGACCTGGGCGTTGTCGCCCGCGGCCCAGGCGTAGTCGAGGCCGTTGATCTGGAGCTTCTCGTTGCAGTCCACGTGGCCGCGGGGGCCGAGCGGCAGACCGAAGCGGGAGAGCGCCGGGTTCGGCTTCACGCCGGCGGTCCACACGATCGTGTTGGAGTCGACCTCGAGGCCGTTCTTCAGCACGACGTGGCCGTCGACGCAGGAGTCCATCGAGGTCTCGAGGTAGATCTCGATGCCGCGGCCCTCGAGGTGCTCCTTGCCGTACTGGCCGAGCTTCGGGCCCACCTCGGGGAGGATCTTGTCGGCCGCGTCGACCAGGACGAAGCGCATGTCCTCGCGCGACACGTTCTGGTAGTACTTCGCGGCGTCGCGGGCCAGGTCCTCGACCTCGCCGATGGTCTCCGCGCCGGCGAAGCCGCCGCCCACGAAGACGAAGGTCAGCGCCTTGCGGCGGACCTCCTCGTCGGTGGTCGAGTCGGCCTTGTCGAGCTGCTCGAGGACGTGGTTGCGCAGGCCGATGGCCTCCTCGATGCCCTTCATGCCGATGCCCTGCTCGGCGAGGCCGGGGATCGGGAAGGTGCGGGAGACCGCGCCCATGGCGATGACCAGGTAGTCGAACGGCAGGTCGTACGCCTCGCCGACGAGCGGCGCGATCGTGGCGACCTTGCGGTCCTGGTCGATGGTGGTGACCCGGCCGGTGAGCACCTCGGCTCCGCGGACGACGCGTCGCAACGGGACGACGACGTGACGCGGCGAGATGCTGCCGGCGGCGGCTTCGGGGAGGAAGGGCTGGTAGGTCATGTACGACCGCGGGTCCACGACCGTGACGGTCGCTTCCGCGTAGCGCATCTTCTTGAGGATGCGCCGAGCTGCGTACAGGCCTACGTACCCGCCGCCTACTACGAGGATCCTGGGACGCTCCGTGGTGCTCATGGGATCGAGTATCCACCCCTCCGGAGGGGGGTGCTCGTGCGCCCCTTCACAAGGTCCGGGGGCACCTCTGCTACACTCCGCCGCCCACGTGATCCACGTCATGGTCCTGCAAAGGAACCGGGGTGCACTGGTGAACGTTGTTCACCCCCCGTGAACTGGCCTGGAGAGCCCCCGTTAACGCTGAACCGAGGGGGGCGTTCACACGATGGAAACTTCGAGCGAATCGGCCCCCGCACCTGCGAAAGGGCCCTGGGGACCCCCTCGAAGGGCCTAAAGACCCTCCTCGGGCGCCGCCAGGGCCCTTTTCCTTGTGAAGAACTTCACGAACTTTCCCGACGGGATGTCGCGGGACGGCTCGATAGATGCCCGCTATGCCACGGATAGGGCGATCCCATCGAGGATGTCGTGCTCGCTGACGACGACCTCGTGGGCTCCGACCCGCTCGACGATCTCCCGCAGGACGAGCGCCCCGGCGATGATCACGTCGACCCGGCCGGGGTGGATGACGGGGATCGCGGCCCGCTCCGCGTGCGTGGAGGCGAGCAGCCGGTCGGTGACGTCGGCGATCTGCCCGGCGGAGATCCGGGCGTGGTGGATCTTCGTGGAGTCGTAGGCGTCCAGCCCGAGGGCGATCGCGGCGACGGTGGTGACGGAGCCGGCGAGCCCGACGAGGGTGCCGGCCGAGGTGATCGGCACGGTCTCGGCGGCCAGGTCGAGCGCGGCCCGCACGTCGGCGCGGATCGCCTCGGCCTCCTCGGCGGTCGGCGGGTCGTGGCGGACGTGCCGCTCGGTGAGCCGGACGCAGCCGATGTCGACCGAGCGGGCGGCCTCGACGTGCCGGTTGCCGGTGACGAACTCGGTGGAGCCGCCGCCGATGTCCACGACGAGGTAGGTCTCGGTGCCGTGCAGCTCGCCGGTGGCGCCGGTGAAGGAGAACTCCGCCTCCTGGTCGCCGGTGATCACCTCGGGCTCGACGCCCAGGATCTCCACGACCCCCTTCACGAAGTCCGCGCGGTTCTCGGCGTCCCGGGAGGCGGAGGTGGCGACGAAGCGGACGCGCTCGGCGCCCAGCTCACGGATCACCTCGGCGTACGCGCGGCAGGCCGCGAAGGTGCGCTCCAGTGCCTCCGGGGCCAGCCGGCCCGTCTCGTCGACGCCCTGGCCGAGCCGGACGATCGTCATGCGCCGGTCCAGCTCGACGAGGTCGCCCGTCTCGGGGTGGACGTCGGCGACGAGGAGGCGGATGGAGTTCGTACCGCAGTCGATTCCGGCGACCCTGGTCACGCGTCCCGCCCCTCGTCCGCGTCGGTCCCGCGGTCGGCGCACGGCGTGACGCAGGCGCCCTTGGCCCACCACTCGGGCAGCATCGCGAGGGCCTCGTCGCCGAACGGGTTCACGCCCGGGCCGGCGGCCAGCGAGTGGCCGACCAGGACGTGCAGGCACTTGACCCGGTCCGGCATGCCGCCGGCGCTCGGGAAGCCCTCCAGGACCTCGATGGCGTCGCGGCGGGCGATGTAGTCCTCGTGCGCCGCCCGGTAGGCGGCGGCGAGCTCCGGGTCGGTGGCGAGCCGGGCCTGCATCTCCTTCATGACCCCGTTGGCCTCCAGGGTGCCGATGGCCGAGGCCGCCCGGGGGCAGGTGAGGTAGTACGTGGTCGGGAAGGGGGTGCCGTCGGGGAGCCGCGGCGCCGTCTCGACGACGTCCGGGTTGCCGCACGGGCAGCGGTGCGCGATGGCGCGCAGGCCGCGGGGCGGCCGGCCGAGCTGGAGCTCGAAGGCGGCGATGTCCGTCTCGGTGGGCTCGGTGCGTTCGGTCTGCGGAGGGGGCGTTTCCATGTCTGCCTTGTTCGTGTGTCGGGTCGGCCACCAAGAGGCCTGGTCAGGGGCGGTCGGCGTGGTCGACGCCGTCCCAGAGGTTGTCGTACCAGGGGCGGTCGGCCGCCCCCTGGTCGGCGCGGGGCCGCTGCTCCGCGTCGGGGTCGTCCACGGTGAAGCCGGTCTCGCCGGGCAGCACGTAGTGCAGGTGCTCGCGGGCGAGGCGGCGGACGTAGGCCGGGTCCTGGAGGCGGGCCTTCTCGTCCCTCAGCTCCTCCACCCGCCGGGCGGCCTCGGCGGCCCTGCGCTCCTGTTCGGCGATCTCGCCCTGCTGGGAGACGTAGCTCCGCATGGGATAGGCGAGGGCCACGACGAGGGAGCAGACGACGAGGGCGAGGAAGGCCGCGCGGCCGGTGAGCCGGGAGCGGCGGGCCTGGCGGCGGGTCTGGGAGCGGTAGACACGGGCGGCGGTCTGCTCGCCGAGCAGTCTGATCCGGGTCGCGGTGGAGAACCGGTCCCGGTCCTTCGCGGCCATGTCGTGTCGCCTCCCCTGTTCACGCGGACGTCCCCGCACACGGTACGGGACCGAGTGCGGGGACGTACGGAACTGCCGGGGGTGACGCCGGTCAGCCCTTGAAGCGCGGGAAGGCGCTGCGGCCGGCGTAGACCGCGGCGTCGTCGAGGATCTCCTCGATGCGCAGCAGCTGGTTGTACTTGGCGACGCGGTCCGAGCGGGCCGGGGCGCCGGTCTTGATCTGACCGCAGTTCACCGCGACCGCGAGGTCGGCGATGGTGACGTCCTCGGTCTCGCCGGAGCGGTGGGACATCATGCACTTGAAGCCGTTGCGCTGGGCCAGCTCGACGGCGTCCAGGGTCTCGGTCAGCGAGCCGATCTGGTTGACCTTGACCAGGAGGGCGTTGGCGGTGCCCTCCTCGATGCCGCGGGCGAGGCGCTCGGGGTTGGTGACGAAGAGGTCGTCGCCGACGATCTGGACCTTGGCGCCCAGCTTGTCGGTGAGGACCTTCCAGCCCGCCCAGTCGTCCTCGTACAGCGGGTCCTCGATGGAGACCATCGGGTACGCGGAGACGAGCTCCTCGTAGTACTCGGTCATCTCGGCGGCCGAGCGGGACTTGCCCTCGAACTCGTACACGCCGTCCTTGTAGAACTCGGACGCGGCGACGTCGAGCGCGAGCGCGACGTCGGTGCCCGGGGCGTAGCCGGCCTCCTTGATGGCCTCGATGATGAGGTCCAGGGCGGCGCGGTTCGACTCCAGGTTCGGGGCGAAGCCGCCCTCGTCGCCGAGGCCGGTGGAGAGGCCCTTGCGCTTCAGGACGGCCTTGAGGGTGTGGTAGATCTCCGCACCCCAGCGAAGGGCCTCGGAGAAGGACTCCGCGCCGATCGGGGCGATCATGAACTCCTGGATGTCCACGTTGGAGTCGGCGTGCGACCCACCGTTGAGGATGTTCATCATCGGGACGGGCAGCAGGTGCGCGTTCGGGCCGCCGAGGTAGCGGAAGAGCGGCAGGTCGCTGGCCTCGGAGGCGGCGTGCGCGACGGCGAGGGAGACGCCGAGGATGGCGTTGGCGCCGAGCGATCCCTTGTTCTCCGTGGCGTCCAGGTCGAACATGGCCTGGTCGATCAGGCGCTGCTCGGTGGCGTCGTAGCCGACGAGCTCCGGGCCGATCTGCTCGATGACGGCGAGGACGGCCTTCTCGACACCCTTGCCCTGGTAACGGTTGGGGTCACCGTCGCGGAGCTCGATGGCCTCGAAGGCACCGGTGGAGGCACCGGACGGAACGGCAGCACGACCGGTGCTGCCGTCGTCGAGGCCGACCTCGACCTCGACCGTGGGGTTGCCTCGGGAGTCCAGGATTTCCCGGGCTACGACGACGTCGATGGACGGCACGAGCATCTCCTTCTGGGATGTGACGCTGGATGTGACGCAAGGTCGGTGCAGGGTCGCTTGGCCTTGCGACAAGAGCCTAACCGGCTCGGGGGCTCCCGCCCGCCGGGCGCCCGCACCCTGGGACGAAAAAGGACCCAAGGGCAGGTATTACGGGACGAAGGACCCCAGATCTACTGGACGGTAACCGCCTCCGTGTCCCGAACGCCCCTCCCCTGACACGGCGAAACCCCGGCCCGGCGTGCACGGGGGAGGGCACGCCGGGCCGGGGTGGTCACCGCGGGAGGGTCGCCTGGCTCACTTCAGGTGGAGCTGCTGGCCCACGTAGATCAGGTCGGCGTCCTCGACGACGTCCTTGTTCAGGTCGAAGAGCTTGGCCCAGCCGCCCTGGACGCCGTGGTCCCGGGCGATGGTGCCGAGGGTGTCGCCGGGCTTGACCCGGTACTCGCCGTCGCCCTGCTTGACCGTCTTGCCGGCCGGGGTGACGACGGTCTTGGCGGCGACGGCCTTGCGCGGGGCCTGCGCGGCCGTGGCCTTCTTCGGGGCCTGGCGCTGCTCGCTGCGGGTGGTCGGCTGCGTGGCCTTGCGCTCGGGGGCGGGGGCCGTGGTGCCACCGGTGTAGGTGGTGCGGGAGAGACCCACACCACAGCTCGGCCAGGCACCCTTGCCCTGGCCGGCGAGGACCTTCTCCGCGACGGTGATCTGCTGCGACTTGGACGCCTGGTGGGCGTTGGGGGCGTAGGCGGTGCCGCCGTACGCGGCCCACGTCGACGACGAGAACTGCAGGCCGCCGTAGTAGCCGTTGCCCGTGTTGATGGCCCAGTTGCCGCCGGACTCGCACTGCGCGACCCGGTCCCACTCGGCGCCCGTGGCGGCCGAGGCGGTGCCCGCGGTCATCAGCGGGGCGGCGACGGCGACACCGGTGACGCCGACGAGCGTGGCGACCTGGGTGGCCTTGGAGGGACGACGGTGTTTGCCCTTGCCGGAAAACAGCATGGAGATTCTCCTCACCGACGCCTGCGAGGTGAGCTGTCGGGTTCGGGCCAATGAGTTGCCCGGCCGCGTGTCCTTGCACGCGACTTCACCCCAAGCCGGTCGTCGGCCGTCCGTCTGGACGGCCGGGCCCGGCACTTACCTTGGGTCCCCCGCTCCTGCCTTCGGCGCTGACGCGACGACTGTTCCCATCGACCGACGGCAGGATTCGGCGTTTCGGTCGACGGGGCCCGCGGTGGCGAGCGGTTAAGACCGTAGACACAGACCCACCGGAAGTTCAAAGAGGCGCATTGCGGAAATTTCGCCCCTACTCGCCCTCCGGTGGGGGGCGTTTATGCAGGTGAGAGGTGACGGAGGCAAAGGTCACGGGCAGGACACGCCAGTTGGGGCGAAGAGACCCATGTCTCACTTGCCCAGAACCGGACATACAGTCCCGAACTAACCTTCGGCCGTGACCGGATCCGCCGTCAGTTCGAGGCTCTGACCAGGCAGGATCAGGTCCGGATCGGCGCCCACCGTCTGGCGGTTGGCGTCATAGAGGGCCGTCCAGCCTCCGGGCAGTTCGTTCGACTGCGCGATGTCGGACAGACTGTCGCCGGGCTGCACGGTGTACGCGTCCGAACTGTCCGCACTGTCCTTTGCGCCCGAATTCTTCGCCGCATCGGCCGCGGGTCTGGACGTAGAGGTATCCGCCAACTCGTCCTTGGGCGAGGCATGCTTGCCGGATTCCGCGGAATTGCCCGGCTTGTCGGTTTCCTCCGGAGCGGCGTCGCCCCGGTGCTTCCCGGATCCGGGCGCGGCCGACGACGCGTCACCCTCCTCCGTTCCGGGAGAAACGGGCGTACCGGGCGTAACGGATGTGTCGGGCGTGACCGGCGTCGTGGGCGTGCCGGGCGTCGTGGGGGTGCCGGGCGTGACCGGCACACCGGGGGTGACGGGGGCGGTCGGCGGGAGCGAGGCGTCGGGGTCCTCCGGCACGGCGGGCGTGGTGGGCGTGGCCGTGGCGGTCTTCGGCGTCTGTGCGTGCCGGAAGGAGCCGGTGGAGGCCGACGGGGCGCCGTCGGTCCGGTTCGACTCGGCGACGGGGCCGGTGGGGGCCGTCGGGACGGCGGTCGGGCCCGGGTCCACCCCGGTGGCCTTGCCGTCGTTGGTCAGGCCGGCGATCGGCGCGCAGGTCGCCCATTCGGTGCTGCCCTTGGCAAGGGCCTTCTCGGCCACCGCGATCTGCTGGGCGCGGCTGGCGAGGTCGGGGCTGGGGGCGTACGCCAGGCCGCCGTTCCGCTCCCAGCTGTCCTGGGTGAACTGGAGCCCGCCGTACATCCCGTTGCCGAAGTTGGCACTCCACTGGCCACCGGACTCGCACTCGGCGACCCGGTCCCAGGTCGCGGCGTCGGCCGCGGAGGCGGAGCCCGTGGCGAGCAGCGGCAACGCCATGGCGGAACCGGTGACACCGGCGGCGACGACGATGGCGGGGGCCTGACGGGGGCGACGGTGTCGTCCGTTCCCGGAACGCATAGGAGCGCCTTTCGCGTGACGGCTGAGACTGCCGGGAAACGTAGCGGTATTCGAACGCTCGTCACAAGTCGATGGACCCCCGATCACGTGAAGATCACATTTCTGACGCGACGTCACTTCCCTACCGGGGGGCGGACGGGGAGAATTCGACCGGAAGCGTGCGCAATCCCCGCATGATGAGCCCGCCGCGCCACCGCAGTTCGTCCGGATCGACGGCAAGTCGCAGATCCGGCAGGCGCGTCAGCAGCGTCGCGAGCGCGGCCTGCCCCTCCAGCCGCGCGAGGGGCGCGCCCAGGCAGTAGTGGATGCCGTGCCCGTACCCCAGGTGCTGGTTGTCGCGCCGGTCGAGGTCCAGCACGTCCGGGCCTGCGAACCGCTCCGGGTCCCGGTTCGCTGCGGCCAGCACGACGAGGACCGGGTCCCCCGCCGGGATCTCCTGCCCGCCGATGGCCAGCGCCCGCGTCGCGTAGCGCCAGGTCGCCATCTCCACCGGCCCGTCGAAGCGCAGCAGTTCCTCGACGCCGGTCTCCAGCAGCCCCCGCTCCCCCGCCGCGATCGACGTCTGGAGCCGCTCGCGCTCCCCGGGGTGCCGCAGCAGCTGGTAGACGCCGTTGCCGATGAGGTTGACGGTCGTCTCGAAGCCGGCGAAGAGGATGATGAAGGCCATGGCGGCGGCCTCGTTCTCGGTGAGGTGCTCGCCGTGGTCGGACGCCCTGATGAGCCCCGAGATGAGGTCCTCGCCGGGCTCCCCGCGCTTGCGGTGGATCAGCTCGGCGAGATAGCCGCGCATCTTCTTGACCGAGCGCGCGACCCCGCCGCGCGGCCCGCCGCCGTGGCGGATCATCATCCCGGCCCAGTCCCGGAAGTCGTCCTGGTCCTCCGGGGGCACGCCGAGCAGGTCGCAGATCGCGTAGATGGGCAGCGGGAAGGCGAACTCGTGGATGAGGTCGGCGCTCCCCCGCTCCGCGAAGGAGTCGATGAGCCGGTCGGTCAACTCCTGGACGCGGGGGGCGAACTCGGCGACCCGGCGCGGGGTGAATGCCTTCGACACGAGCCGCCGCAGCCGGGTGTGGTCGGGCGGGTCGATGTTGAGCAGGTGGGTCATCAACTCGGCCTTGCGCTCGCCCGGAATGCCCGTCTTGCCCTTGGCGTGCGGGGACTCGTCGTGGTGCGCCGGGTTCTTGGAGAGCCTCTGGTCGGCGAGGGCCTGCCGGGCGTCGGCGTACCGGGTCACGAGCCATGCCTCGACGCCGCTGGGCAGCGTCGTCCGGTGCACGGGCGCGTGCTCCCGCAGCCAGGCGTAGGCGGGATACGGATCGCTCGCGAACTCCCAGGTGAAGAGCTCGGGGGCGGGGGCGGGGCCGGGGGTCGTACTCACGGCACGACCGTACAGGTCCGCCCGTGACGGCACGTTCGTGGAGAACCTGTGATCAAGGGGTGCAGGTCGTGCCCTAGATTCATGCCGGTGGACCCCCAGCTGCTCAGAGCCACGTTCGCCGTCGTCGAGAGACGCGCCGAACACGCCGTCACCTTCTTCTACTCGCACCTCTTCTGGAACAACCCCGGGGTGCGGGCGCTCTTCCCCGACGAGATGCAGCCGCAGCGCGACCGGCTCTTCGCGGCGCTCACCCATGTGGTGACGCACCTGGAGGACCCCGGCCTCGCCGGCTACCTGGGGCGGCTGGGCCGCGACCACCGCAAGTTCCTCGCCTCTCCCGCGCTGTACGCCGCCGTCGGCGAGAGCCTGCTCGCCGCGTTCGCGCACGCCGCCGGCACCGCCTGGACGGTGCGGGCGGAGAAGGCGTGGTCCGAGGCGTACGACCACATCGCCGGGCTGATGCTGGCCGGCGCCGACGAGGCCGCCGCGGCCGGGGAACCGTCCTGGTGGGACGCGGACGTCGTCCGCCACCGGCGCCTCGGCGAGGACCTCGCCCTCCTCACCCTCCGGCCCCGCCGTCCGCTGCCCTACCTCCCCGGCCAGTACGTCGGCGTCAGCTCGCTGCGCGTGCCCCGCGTCTGGCGCACCTACTCCCTCGGGAACGCCCCCCGCCCGGACGGCACGGTCGACCTGCACGTCAGCCGCATCCCGGGCGGCGCGATGAGCACGGCGCTGGTCGAGGAGACCGGACCGGGCGACTTCCTGCGGCTCAGCGCCCCCGGCGGCGGCCTCACCGCGCGGACGCCGCCGGGCGGCCTGCGCACCTACGTCTGCGCGGGGACGGGCTGGGCGCCGGTCAAGGCCCTCCTGGAGGAGGCCGCCGGAGCCGAACCGGACCTGGAGGGCCGGCTCTTCGTCGTGGCCCGCGCCAAGGAGTACCTCTACGCGCGGCCGGACGCGGAGCTCCTGAAGGAGCGGCTCCCCCGGCTGAACGTCACCTACATCACCGCGGCGCCCCGCCAGCGCCGCGACCGGGCCACCGAGCGGCTGGTCCAGGCCCTGCGCGCCTGCGTCCACTGGCAGGCCCACGACGTCTACCTCGCCGGGCCCCCGGCCTTCCTCACCGAGGCCGGGGAGGTCCTGGAGGAGCTGGGCACCGACCCGGACCGGATCCACCACGACGCCCTGCCGAGCGTCGGGCGCTTCGCCACCCGGCCCGGCACCACCGCCGAGCGCCTCCTCGGCCCGCCCCAGGTCCGCTGGCACGACCCCGAGGCCCGGGCGCCCCGCCCGCGCTGACCCGGGCGCCGGATCCGGACGTCAGTCCCGTACCGGACCCCGCGCGCCCCGGCGCCACACGGCGAACCGCACCAGCTCCACGGCGCACCCGAGCGCGACGGCCCCGAGGACGATCCGCGCCCACCCCGGGGTGCCGCCGCTCGCCGCCTCCCAGCCGAAGAAGAGCGCCATCAGGGCGGTGACACCGGGCGCCTCGGCGGCCCGCGGCCGCCGGCCCCGCTGCCGGCTCACAGCCCTTCGGCCGCGCGGATCGCGTCCCGGTAGGTGCGGGACGCCGCCCGCAGCGCGGTCTCCGGGTCCACCCCGGTCTCCTCGGCCCCGGCCACCAGGGCCAGCAGCTCGTAGCCGATGCCCTCGCCCTCGGGCAGCGGCACGTCGAGGCCCGCCGTCCGCACCCGGCCCACCAGCTTCGCGGCGAGCGCGAGCCCCGGCTGGCCGAGCGGCACGCCGTCGGTGACGGACTCGCGCCGCTTCTCGACGGCCTTGGTCCGCAGCCAGTGCGCCTTGACCTCCTCGGGGGTCTCGGCGGTCTCGTCCCCGAAGACGTGCGGGTGCCGGTGGATCAGCTTCTCGACGAGCGTGGCCGCCACGTCGTCGAGGGAGAACGGCTCCTCCGGGTCCTCCTCGGCGATCCGCGCGTGGAAGACGACCTGGAGCAGGACGTCGCCGAGCTCCTCGCGCAGGGCCTCGCGGTCGCCGTCCTCGATCGCCTCGACGAGTTCGTACGCCTCCTCGATGCCGTACTTGGCGAGCCCCTCGTGGGTCTGCCGGGAGGACCACGGGCAGGAGCGCCGGATGCGGTCCATGATCTGCACGAGGTCGAGGAGGCGGGCACCGGGCAGGTCGTACGAGCCGGGCAGCAGCTCCAGGTCGGGCATCGCGTACCGGCCGGAGCCGGCGAGCCGGGCGAGGCCGTCGGTCAGCGCGCGGTCGCCCTCGCCGGAGGGCAGCAGCAGGACGGTGCGGCCCCCGGCGCAGTCGGCGACGAGCTCCTCGGCGGTCGGCGCGGTGTGCTCGACGGCGACGCCGGCCTCCCGCAGGTACGGCAGCTGGGGGTGGTGCGCGTCGGGACAGAGCACCCGGTCCGCACTCCGCAGCGCCTGCCACGCGGGCCAGGACAGCAGTCCGGGTGCCACGCGGTGGCTGGCGGTCAGCAGGACGATGCGGCCGGGGCTCTGGGAAGTCACCCCTCGAACCTACCCGGACTCAGGCACCGGCCTCGACGGCGGCCGGGTCCTGGCTGACCCGGCGGAGCCACGGCGTGGTGGCGGCGGTCAGTCCGCCCCGGCTGGAGTCCCAGGCGCCGTAGCGCGGGTTGACGTCGATGTCGAGGGCGGCGGAGGCGGCCGAGTAGACGTCCGTCCGCTTCTTCTGGCCCTGGGCGTCGTCGGTGAAGCCCAGCTTCTCGGCGATCTTCAGCATGAGGACCTCGTGCCGGATGAAGCCGTCGATCTGGTCGGGCGCCACGCCCCGCTGCTGCAGCAGGATGGCCTCGAAGCGCTCCTCGCCGCCGTTCTCTCGGGTGTAGGCGGTCCGGGTCTGCTGGATGTCGGCGCGGGTGGCGGTGATGCCGTTGTCCGCGGCGACCTTCTCGATGATCCGGTCGATGATCAGGGCGCTGAGCTTCTGCCGGCCGAGGTCGCCGGTGGACCTGAGCAGTTCGGCCGACTGCTCCGAGGACGCCTGCGCGGCCCGCACGTCCTTCACCTGGGCCTGGAGACTGGAGACCTCGATCCGTTCGCCGCCGACGACGGCCGCCGCTCCTGGGTGGGCGTCACTGCCACACGCGGTGAGCAGGGGGGCCGCGGCGAGGAGCGCGGCGGAGACGGTGAGCGCAGTGCGGCGGTGCAAAGGAGCCTCCCGGGCTGGTCGTGCGTCACGTTGAACGACCTTGCGGTGATCGATGGTAGGGAGTCGCCGGGGCCGGAGCCACTACTTCGGTGCGACTGTTTCCCACAACGACTCACCCGTCACCCGGGTGTCGGCCGGTTCCGCACCTCCGCCGGTCTCCTGCAGCAGGTAGTGCGGCCTCCGCTTCACCTCGTAGTAGATGCGGCCGACGTACTCGCCGATCAGGCCGACCATGACCATCTGGACGCCGGCGAGGGCGGTGACGGCGACGAGGAGCGTCACGTAGCCGGGGGTGTCGACGCCGTGGGCGAGGGCGTCGGCCACGATCCAGGCGGCGTAGCCGAGGGCGACCACGAGGAGGAGCAGTCCGAGGTGGACGGCGGCCCGCAGCGGCTTGTTGTTGAAGGAGAGGAGTCCGTCGAGCCCGTAGTTGAGGAGCTTGCCGAAGCTCCACTTCGAACGCCCCTGCTCGCGGACGGCGTTCTCGTAGGCGAAGGTCGTGGTGCGGAAGCCGACCCAGGAGAACAGCCCCTTGGAGAAGCGGTTGTACTCCCCGAGGCCGAGGACCGCGTCGACGGTGCGGCGGGAGAGCAGCCGGAAGTCGCCGACCCCGTCGACCAGCTCGACGTCCACCAGGCGGTTGACGGCCCGGTAGTACAGGCGGGCGGTCAGGGTCCGGGTGACGCGGTCGCCGTCGCGGGTCCGGCGGGCGACGACCTGGTCGTACCCCTCGGCGTGCAGGGCGACCATCCGGTGCACCAGCTCGGGCGGGTGCTGGAGGTCGGCGTCCATGATCACGACGGCGTCTCCGGCGGCGTGCCGGAGGCCGGCCAGCATCGCGGCCTCCTTGCCGAAGTTGCGGCTGAAGGAGACGTAGCGGACGCGTCCGGGGTCGGTGGCGGCGAGGCGCCGCAGCAGCGGGAGGGTCCCGTCCCGGCTTCCGTCGTCCACGTAGACGATCTCGAACTCGCCTTCTAGGCGCACGAGTTCGTCGGTCACGCGGGCGTGGAAACGGGTGAGGACGTCCTCCTCGTTGAAGCACGGGACGACGATCGAGAGCAGCACGCGGACCACGACAACGGGGCGCGGTGTCCCGGCCGGTCCGCACGGATGGCCTGCAGACGGCGATTGCGTGAACGGGCCCTCCGGCAGCGGAACCCCGCGCCGGGACGCTGGCATATTCGAGCCGTCATGCCGAAATCCACGCGCCCGTGCCTGCTCGCCGCCCTGCTCTCCGCCCTCGCCGTGTGCGGCGGCGACGCCGTCGCCCGGGTCTTCCCCTTCGGCCCGCGCCACCGGGCCGTCAACGACCTCGCCAACCAGTTCGTGCCGTTCCACGCGCACCTGTGGGACCTCCTGCACGGCCGGGCGGACGGCGGCCTGATCGACTGGCAGGCGGGCTGGGGCACCAGCTTCCTGCCCGACTACGGCACCTATCTGTCGAGCCCCTTCGCCCCGCTCGTGGCCCTCGTGCCGCGCGGCGACGTCGAGTACGCCGTGTACGCCCTGACCGTCCTCAAGACCGCGGTCGCGGCGGCGGCCATGACCTTCCTGCTGCGCCGCCTCGGACCGGGCGCCTGGTGGTGGGCGGCGGTCCTCGGCGCCTCCTACGCCCTGTGCGGCTGGTCGCTCGCCGAGGGCACGTACAACCCCATGTGGCTCGACGGCCTCGTCGCGTTCCCCCTGCTCTGCCTCGTCGGCGAGTGGTGCCGGGAGGCGCGCGGGCCGCTCGCCGGCCCGCTGCTCGTGGCGGTCTGCTGGGTCGCGAACTTCTACACCGCGTACATGGCGACGCTCGGCGCCTGCCTGGTCCTCCTGGTCCGGCTGGCCGTCACGGGAACCGGCCGCGCGGCGGCGGTCCGGGCCCTCGGCCGCGGCGCCCTGACCACCGCGCTCGGCATCGGCCTCGCCGCGCCCGTCCTCGTCCCGGTCTTCCTCGGCTCGCGCCACGCCCATCCCGGCGTCGTGCGCGACTTCGCCCCGGCGGCCGGCACGGACGTGCTCGCGCGCCTCCTCCCCGCCACGTACGGCTTCGCGACCCCGGCGGCCTTCGTCTGCACGGCGGTGCCGCTGCTCGCGGCGGCGCTGCTCTTCCGCCGGGACGTGCCCGGCCGGGAGCGGTGGCTGTGGGCGGGCCTGTGCGCGGCGGTGGCGGCGTCGATGCAGTGGGGCCCGACGCACCTCCTCTGGCATCTCTTCGCGACCCCGAACGGCAGCCCGTACCGCCAGACCTTCGTCCTCTCCGGCGTCCTCGTCCTCGCCGCCTGGACCGGCCTCGCGCACGGCCTCCCGGACCGCCGGGCCCTGCTCGGCGGCGCCGCCCTCGTCCTGGTCCTCGGCGCCGGGGCCCTGCCCAGCGACCTGGTCACCCCCTGGGCGCTGCTCCTCGCCGCCGGGGGCCTCGCGGCCGTGTCGGGCGCGCTGCTGCTCCCCCGCCGGGGCCGGTACGGGGTGCTCGCCGCGGTCCTGGTCACGGGCACCCTGCTCGGGCAGGCGGCGGCCACGACGGCGTACGCGGACCACGAGCGGCTCGTCCGGCTCGACGACTATCCGCCGTGGGGCGCGGAGCACGCCCGGCGGGCGGCCGCGCTGACGGCGGCCGAAGACTGGCCGGCGTACCGCACGGACCCCGGACTGCCCCGGGTGGCGGGCAACGACCCGCTGCTCCTCGGCGGCCAGAGCGGCGCCTACTACAGCAGCCACACGCCCGCCGTGCTGACCGCCACGGCCACCGCGCTCGGCGGCGGCTGGACCTCCCGCGGCCGCAACCTCCTGGGGCTGGACAACCCGGTGACGGACGCGCTGTTCGGGGTGGGGGCGCGGTGGCGGGACGGCGCCGTCGTCCGCACCGCGGCACGGCTGCCACTGGTGACGGTGCGCCCGCCGGGCCCGGCCCCGGTGTACGGCCCGTCGCCCTTCCGCAACCAGGAACTCCTGCTCGGCGCCCCGGTGTACGGGGCCCCGCGCGGCGCCGTCTGCCCCGTCGGCACCGAGGTGTTCCTCTGGGCGCCGGACGCGAGCGGCACCGCGCGCCTCGGCGACCGCGACGTCCGCCTCCTCGGCGGCCGGCCCCGGCGCAGCGCCGCCCTGGCCTCGCTGGGCGTCCAGCGCACACCGGGCACGCCGGTGCTCCTGCGGGACGGCCGGGCCGCCGAACGGCCGGTCCTGCCCGGCTCCGGCGCCGAGGTCGGCTGCCTGGACCACGGCCGTCTGCGATCGGCGGTCACCGCCCTGCGCGCCCGGGCCGCGACCTCCGTGCGCATCACCCCGGACGGTCTGCGCGCCACGCTCCCGGCGGGCGGCGGCACGGCGGTCGTCGCGGCCCCGCGCCTCGCCGGCTGGCGCTGCGACGGCGCCCCGGCCCGCTCCTACGGCGGCCTCCTCGCGGTCGCCCTCCCGGACGGCCGCACCGAACTCTCCTGTGCCTTCCGCCCGCCCGGCCTCCGCGCGGGGGCCGCCCTGGGCCTGGCGGCGGTGCTCGCCCTGCTGCTCCGGCACACGGCGGGCGCCGTCCGCGTCCGGCGGCGGGCCGCCGCCTCCCGCGCGGGCGCCGGCGGCTGACGCACCGCCGCTCAGCCGGCCGGGATGCCGAAGAGCTCCTC
Organism: Streptomyces sp. NPDC104202; assembly: GCF_055584185.1. Classification (NCBI taxonomy): domain Bacteria; kingdom Bacillati; phylum Actinomycetota; class Actinomycetes; order Kitasatosporales; family Streptomycetaceae; genus Streptomyces; species Streptomyces sp. NPDC104202. Next base: position 52,244 of record NZ_JBVJMN010000055.1, read on the forward strand.
GCAGCCCCGCAGGCCGCTCACGGTCACTTCGGGACGCTCCGTGCGCTCCCAGTCCTCGCGGGAGAGCCGGAACCGCTGCGACTCGACGACCTCGCCGCGCACGACGTCGCGGGTGATGCCGTCCGGGCGGTAGCCGATCTTGCGGGAGACGGTCACCGAGGAGAGGTTCTCGGCGAAGGACGCGGACGTCGCCGACACCGTCCCCAGCTCCGCGAACGCCAGGTGCAGCATCCCGAGCCGCATCTCGGTCCCGATCCCCCTGCCCTGGTGCTCGGCGCCGAGCCACGAGCCGGAGACGATCTCGCGGCGCACCCCGAAGCCGGCGGCCCGCATGTTCTGGACGCCGACCGGCCGGCCCTCGTGGAAGGCGACGAGGTCGAGCGCCCAGTCCTCCGGCGTCCAGCGCCCCAGCTTGGCCCAGTGCTCCTGGAGGACGTACCGGGCCCGCCCCCGCGGGGGCAGCTCCGTCCATCCGTTCAGGAAGGTCCGGGTGCCCGCGCCGCTCACCCCCCGGGCCGCCGCCTCGGCGACCTCACCGAGCTCGTCCTCGGAGGGGAGCCTCAGCTCCAGCCGGGGGGTCCGTACGCGCAGGGCCTTGAGCGGCCAGTGGTGGGTGATCACCGCACGAGTCTGCCGAGCGGCCCCGGACGGCGCACCCCCGTTTCCGGGAGCGCGGTCCGCTGGTGGAGGGCGCCCAGGAAGCCGGGGTCGACGGACACGGCCGCCGCCCGCAGTTCCTCGCCGAGGGCCGGCCACGCCGGGTCCTCGACCTCGGTCAGCTCGTTCAGTCCGCGCACCGGTGCACGCTCGCACGGTCACGTCCGCAGCCGAACCCGGCCAGGTCCCAGACCTGCTGGTCGGCGTCCCTCTTCCGCCTCGTCATGATGCCTCCCCCGTCCTCGCGGTGGTCGTCCGCACGGCTCCGAGCCTAGGAAGATCACGGTCCGGGCGCTGTGCCCCCGGCGCTGCCTTCGTTGACGCTCAGCGCACGCGCGCGGTACTCGGTGGGGCTGACCCCGAACGCCTCCCGGAAGGACCGGCTGAAGACGGCCGGTCCGCTGAACCCCCAGCGGGCGGCGATCGCCTGGACGGGGTACGCGAGGAACTCGGGCCGCTCCAGCTCGGCCCGGGCCCGCTCCAGGCGCCGCCGCCGGACACGGGCCTGGACGGTCTCCCCCTCGCCCCGGAAGAGCTGGTGGAGGGTGCGCACCGAGAGGTTGTGGTGGGCGGCGACGGCGACGGGCGTCAGGTCCGGGTCGCCGAGGTTGTACTCGATGAAGGCGTGGATCCGGCGGAGCAGCGTCCTCGTCCGGATCTCGGCCGGCAGCCGGTGCTCGGCGTCGAGGTGGGCGGCGAGGGTGGCGGCCGCGAGGTCGACCGCCGTCGAGCCGATCCGGCGCAGCTCCTCGGGTCCGCAGCCGCCGCCGTGGGCGACCAGGGAGCGCAGGAAGTCGGCGAGGACCGCCCCGGAGCCGGTGCCGCCGGGCATCCGGTGGGCGAGGAGGCCGTCGAGCCGGGCGGCCCGGAGCGGCAGGATGTCGCGCGGGAGCTGGAGGATGACCAGCTGTCCTGGCTCGCCCTCGGAGACCGACCGGGCGTCGGAGGGCCGCGAGGTGTCCCAGAAGACCAGGTCCCCGGCCTCGGCCTCGCAGTCGTTGCCGTTCTGGACCAGGGTCATGGCCCCCCGGCTCACCAGGGCGAGCTGGTACTGCTCGGGGTCGCCGCGCCGGATCAGCGCGGGGGTGCGGCGCGAGCGCAGCGGCGAGTAGGCGACCCGGGACACCTGGGGTCCGCCCAGGTCGAGCACGGCCGCCTCCGCGGTGAAGTCGGCGGTCCGGTCGCTGCTGAGGGCGGTGGGCATGACCTCCCGGGAGATCATGTCCGCGAACCACTCGAACCGGTCCCTCTCGGGGAGGTCCCCCGACGACACCACCGACCACATCGTTCGCTCCCCCCGGCTCGCCACCTCCACGACAGTGGCCAGAACGCATCGGCTCGAACGGCAACACGGCCCCGTTTCATTCCCGTTCGGCGCCGCAGCGGGTCTCCGTCCCGGCCGACCGTGCGGGTCCGGGCAGCGCGAGAGGGCCGGAACCCGTCGGGTTCCGGCCCTCTCGGAGGTGCGGGGTGTTACTTCTTGACGACCTCTTCGAGGCAGAGGACGAACTTGTCCGAGTCGAGCTGCTGCGCGAGGGCGGAGAGCTCCTGGCCGCACTTGTCGAGGTCGAAGGTGTCGTCGTAGACCTTCACGACCTTGAAGAGGTCGGCCTTGCCGGAGGAGCAGTCCTCGGTGTCGACCTTGGGGTCGTTGTCGGGACCGGTCACCGTGACGCACTCGCCGGCCTTGGCGTGCACCGGCGCGTCGCCCGTGAGGATGGGCAGCCCGAACTTCACGGCGACGGCGATGATGATCGCCACGATCACGCCGCCGACCTTCTTCAGGATCGCGCTGCCCTTCTTGGCGGGCGCGGCGGGCTGCTGCTCGGGGGTGAGGGGCGCGGACGGCGTCGTCATGAGGGATTCCTTGGGGACGCGGACATGATCAGACGCGAACGTTACATGCAACAAATCAGACAATAAGGATCATGAAGATCCAGTTCCCGATCAGATGCCGAGTCGTGATCCTGGCGCCCCGTCAGGACCCCTCAGGGGCGCGGCCCGAGCTGCCGCTGATGGTCCAGCACCCGGCGCAACTCCACCGGAAGCGGGTGATACGGACCGTACGCGCGCTCCGCGTCGAACAACAGCCGGCCGAGCTGGTCCTGCCCCGCCGCGTGCTCGCCCGCCGCCACGAGCAGCAGCCCGATCCGCTGGCGGATGTCGAAGGAACGGGCGAGATCCCGCTCGTAGTACGGCAGGACCGCCCGGAACTCCGCCAGCGCGGCCGCCGACTCGCCCAGCTGCTCCAGACAGAGCGCCGCGTCGTACCGGAACTGCAGCGTCCCCGGGTCCGCCGGACCCGCCTCCGCGTCGCGGTTCTCCGCGAGCCGGCGCAGCTCCGGCAGCGCCCGCCGGTACTGGCCGTCGTCCATCAGCGTCGAGGCGTACTGCTTGCGCAGGATGTGGACCACCGGCGACCGCTCCCCGTGCTCGGCCGCCGCCCGCGGCAGGATGCCGCCGAGCAGGTCCACGGCCTGGGTCAGCGAGCCCTCGCCCAGCAGCCGCTTCACCTCGTCCACGGCGGCGGCGAGGTCGGTGCGCCCGGAGACGTCCGCCCGCAGCCGGGGATCGGTGCGGGGGTCCGCCGGACGCGTGGCCGGCTGCGGGGGCACCTGGGGCGGCAGCGGCACGGGGACCTGCGCGGGGACGGCCGCGGGCCGCGCCGGCCAGGGTGCGTGCGGCCGCAGGAACGGGCGGGTCGGGTCCATCGGCCCCGTCGGGGCGCCCCGCGCCGGAAGGAGCGGCAGCAGGTGCTCGTACACCTCGTGCGCACCGGACGGCCTGCTCCGCGGGTCCTTGGCGAGCAGCCGCAGGACCAGGGCCTCCAGCGCCTCGGGGACCTCGGAGCGCAGCTGCCGGATCGGCACGGGCGGCTCGTACAGGTGCCGGTGCAGGACGCCGAGTGCGGTGGAGCCGGCGAACGGGACGTCCCCGCTGAGCAGTTCGTGCAGCAGGACACCGAGCGCGTACAGGTCGGTGGACGGGCCCACGGCTCCGCCCATCGCCTGCTCCGGCGCCATGTAGGCCGGGCTGCCGATCTGCGAACCGGTCTGGGTGAGGCGGGTGGTGTCCGTGTCCAGGACGGAGGCGACGCCCATGTCGAGGACCGTCACCGCCCCGTCCGGGCGGACCATCACGTTCCGCGGCTTGAGGTCGCGGTGCACGATCGGCACCGCATGGACGGCGGCGAGCACCGCGCACAGCTGCGCGGCGACGCAGACGGCCCACTGCCAGGGGTACGGGGAGTGCTCGGCGAGGTGGTCGGCGAGGTCCGCGCCCTCCACGTACTGCATGACGAGGTAGAGGTCGTCGCCGTCGCTGCCCGCGTCGTGGACGGTCACCAGACCCGGGTGGTCGACCTGCGCGGTGACCCGGCACTCGCGCACGAACCGGCGCCGCAGCTCCTCGGCCGCCGTGGCGGGGCCGGTCATGGTCGCCGGGCGGAGCAGCTTCACCGCGACCCGGCGGTCGAGCCGTCCGTCGTAGGCCGTCCAGACCTGGCCCATGCCGCCCTGGCCGATGACGGCGGAGAGCTCGTAACGGCCGCCGATGACACGCCCGTTCACCGCCGGTCTTCGCCTTCCGGAGTCTCCTTGCGCAGCAGGTCGCTCAGCTCGTCGAGCTCGGCGCGGACCTGCGCGATCCGGGGCGCGGGGGGCGTGCCGGGCGGCGGCGTGGCGGCACCGGGCGGCGGGGTCGCCGGGCGGGGCGCGGGCCGGGCGTCGAGATAGGGGTTGGGGGGTCCGGCCGGGCCCGGCACCGTGACGGCCGAACCGTCGGCGCCGTAGGGGCGGTACGCCGGGGGCGCCTGGTCCGGGCGCGCGCCGCGGCGCTCGTAGTGGCGGATCTCGGCGACCAGGTAGTAGGTGACCGAACCGGCCGCCAGGACCGTGATCGTGCCGATCCCGACGAACGCCTCCAGCGTGGTGCCCTCCTCCTCGCCGGTGGCCGCGGCATAGGCGAAGAGGCCGGAACCGGCCAGGAACGCCAGGCCGAACAGGACCCAGTCCAGCGTGCGGCGGGTCACGATCGCCAGCCGCAGCAGCGGGGCCCAGGCCAGGAAACCGCAGCTGAGCAGCGGGAGCGCGGCGAAGAGCACGCGCAGGGCGATCAGGCCGCCGGAGGCGGGACTCTTCTGCGGCTGCGGGGCCTGCGGGGGGCCGTACATGTCGGCTGCTCCTGCTCGGACGGATCGGGATGCGGAGACGAGCGTATACACCGATCCGGACAACGGCTCCGGGATACCCGGAACCGTTGTCGAAGAGAGCGCCCGGCGGACCCCGCGGGTCAGGGGGCGACCGTGCCGTCCGCCAGCCCGTCGTACAGCCCCTGCACCAGCTGGTCGCCGAGCCGGGACGTCTCGCGGAGCGCCTGCTCGAAGGCGTCCAGGGCGCGGAACCGCTCGCCGAAGCGCCGCTGTTCGGCCAGCGGCAGCCGCGGCAGCTGAAGGCGCCGGACGTCGAGCCGGGTCGCGGTGGAGGCGTAGCTGCTGGCCTGCCGGTTGTTGGCGGTGGCCCGGAGGAATCCGGCCAGGAACCAGGGGTCGAGGGTCGCCGGGTCGGGGCGCAGCAGCTGGAGGTTGCGGCCGAGCGCGGCGCCCTCGGCCGAGGCGTCCACGACCCGGACGGCCGCGCCGCCGCCCAGGACGGGGACGACGACGTCCCCGGCGACGAGCAGCACCGGGTCCTCGGACGGGCCGTCGGGCAGCGTCCCCGAGGGCGGCTGCGCGGCCAGCACGTCGTGGTCGGTCAGGACGGGCACCGGGGAGCCGGCGGGGGCCGTGCCCGCGCCGCCCGCGCGCAGGGTCAGGGCGCCGGCCCTGGCCAGCTCGCCGACGGTGGTCGTGGGGCGGCCGACCGGACCGCCGCCGGCGGTGGCCGGGTCGGTCACGGGCGGCGGGGTCAGCTCCCTGGTCCGGTGCAGGGTCTCCGTCAGCCGCTCGCGCACCCCGGCCAGTTGGTCGGCCCCCTCGGCGGCGGCCGGCGGCGGGAGATGGCGGGCGGGGGCGAGGTCGACGTCGTCGTCGAGGAGCTCGATGACGGGGACGGACCGGCTCGCGCCGGGGACGGCGGTGACGCTCCCGTCCCGGTCGAAGGGCTGCCACGCCCGCAGCACGGCGGTCCGGACGGCCGGCCAGTCGATCCGGTCGCGGGCGTCGCGGGCCGGGCCCGTGTGCTCGGACGCGGTGTCGACGAGGAGGAGTTCGGCGGGCGGGCGCTCCCCCGGGGCGGGGCGGCGCAGCACCCACAGGTGGAGCGGGATGCCGTAGGGGGGCGCGGCGCCGGCCGGGAGGGCGACGACCGCGCGCAGGGCGCCCCGGCGGAGCAGGTCGGCGCGGATCCGGCGGCCCGAGCGGCGGGACGCGGCGGCGGGCGGCATGAGGAGGACGGCGGTGCCGCCGGGCCGGAGCCGGGCCAGGGCGTGCTGGACCCAGGCGAGTTCGGACTCCGTGCGGGCCGGGAAGCCGTACTCCCAGCGCGGGTCGTAGGCCAGTTCGTCGTGGCCCCAGTTGCGCTCGTTGAACGGCGGGTGGCAGAGGACGGCGTCCGCGGCGAGCGAGGGGAAGGCGTCGGCGCGCAGGCTGTCGCCGGACCGGACGCGGATGTCGGCGTCCGAGGCGAGCGCCAGGCGCAGGGCGGTCAGGGCGGCGAGGTCGGGGTCGGCGTCCTGTCCGCAGAAGGCGCCGGGCCGCGCGACCGCGGTGAGCAGGCTGCCGGTGCCGCAGGCGGGGTCGAGGACGGTGAGCGGGGCGTCGCCCTCGCCGGTGGGCGGCGGTGCGGCGAGCGCCGCCATGAGGGCGGCGGGGCCGGGCGGGGTCAGGGTGTACTGCCGCGGGTTGGCGTCGAGGTGACGGCCGAGCAGGAACTCGAACGCCGGACGCACTCCGTCCTCCGCCGCCAGTTCCGCGGCCCCCCGCAGCAGGGGGACGGAGGGGGCGAGCGCGGCGCTGGTGGGGGTGTGGACGGGCCGTCCGGGGCCGAGGCGCTCGCCGAGCGTCTCCTCCAGGGCGACGGGCAGCACCTCGACGAGCCGGTCGTCGGGCAGTTCCGCCAGCGCCGGCCAGGCCGCGGACCGCTGCCGTACGAGCAGGAGGGCGCAGCCGGCGTGGACGAGGGCGGTCACGGCGCCCGCCGGATGGCCCGCGATCTGCTGCCAGACCCGCTCGCGGAGCGGGACCTCGGCCAGCTTGCCCTGCTCGCGGAGCCACTGCTCGACGTCGGCCAGGGCGAAGGAGGGGCTGGTCTCCGTGCCCCCGACGGGCTTGGGGAAGTCGGCGTGGCGGCGGCGCCAGTTGCTGACGGCCGCCCGGCCGACCCCGGCCAGCCGGGCGATCCCGGCGGCGGTCACCTCGGCGCCGCCGGCCTCCGTCCCGCCCGCGTCTCCGCCGCCCACGTCTGCTGCGCGCTCCGGCACGTGACCCATCTCCCCTGTTTCGCCCGCTGGATCGTCCTGCTCGTCCTCGTGTGACCCCAATCCTACTGAGGAACTGCTCAGCCACCACTTCACAGTGTGAGTCGATCTGTTTTTTGTGAACCGTGTTGACTCGGTTCACAAGCTCTGTTGTGATTGACCCATCGCGCCAGACAGTCTCATCGTCCGGGAGGACACACCCATGTCGTACGACACCCAGGTCCCGCCTGCCGCTCCGCAGGTCATGCGCAACGGGCTCGGCACCGCCGCCCTGATCCTCGGCATCATCGGCACGGTCTCCGGCTTCCTCCCCTTCCTCTTCTGGCTGGCCGGCATCCTCGGCGTGATCGCGCTGATCCTCGGCCTGGTCGCCAAGGGCCGCGTGAAGCGCCGCGAGGCGGACAACAAGGGGGTGGCCCTCACCGGCGTCATCCTGGGCCTCGCGTCCCTGGTCCTCTCGGTGGTCGGCGCGGTCATCGTGGTCACGGCCGTCAGCGACGCGGTCGACGAGATCGACAAGACCATCAAGGACTCGGCCCCGAAGGACCCCTCCCCGAGCGCGGCGGGCAAGGCGCCCGCGGCCGACGCGGGCAAGGACAAGGGCGCGGGCCTGGCGGACGGCGACTCGTCCGTCTACGACGACGACGTCAAGGTCACCGTCTCGGACCCGAAGCCCTACTCCCCGGGCGAGTTCGCGATCGGCCACACCAAGGGCAACAAGGCGTACCAGGTGACCGTCGTCATCGAGAACGGCGGCAAGGAGAAGTTCGACACCGCTCTGGTCTCCTTCAGCGCCACCGCCGGCGCGAACGGCGTCGCCGCCGAGCAGATCGTGGACGACAAGACCGGCGCGGGCTTCGAGGGCACGATCATGCCCGGCAAGAAGGCCACCGTCACCGTCGCCTTCGACGCCCCGAAGGACGCGAAGGACCTGACCGTCGAGGTCAACCCCGGCCTCACCTACGACTCCTCGCAGTGGGAGCTGAAGATCGGCTGACCCGGCGGGAGGCCGGCCGGGCCCGCCCCGACCGGCCGACGCCGGTCACCGCGGTCCGGCACGGGCCGGCACCGCGGAACCACCGTCCGGCACGGCCGGGCACACCAGGACCCGGGGGGGGGGGGGGGGGGGGGCACGGGGCGCGAGACCCCTCGGAGGGACACGGAAGACAAGAG
>NZ_JBVJMN010000056.1:0-57917 GCF_055584185.1 Streptomyces sp. NPDC104202
CGAAAGCGCGAGTACGTCCCGTACGAGCACTTCCCCCCGGCACACCGAGAGCACGCACCAGACGCCGCAGGGCCGCCCTTCGGGCAACGAGGGGAATTTGACGACAGGCCCTAGCGGTCGGCTCCGGGAGATCCGGCCCCGTCCTGGTGGATCTCCTCCAGGGAGTCCTGCAGCAGGTCTCTGGCGCGGCTGAACCAGTCCGCGAGTACGGCGATCTCGTCCGGTTCGTAGTCGGCGAAGAGCGTGCCCAGGCGCTCGTAGAAGGGTCCGTACGCGGCGAGGACGCGCTCCAGCGCCGACTCCTCCATCACGACCCGGACCTTGCGGCGGTCCTGCGGGTCGGGTCGGCGGTGGATGTACTGCGCCTTCTCCAGGCGGTTGAGGACGCCGGTCACCGCGCCGGTGGTCAGGCGGGCCCGGTCGGCGATGTCCCCGGCCACCAGCGAGGTGCCGGCCATGGATGCTTCGACGAGGAAGCCGAGGCAGGTCAGGTCCGTGACGTTGAGACCGAGCAGGCGTGCCATGTCCTGCTGCCCGAACTGCGCGGTCGCGATCATCCGGTCCATCGCGTAGAGCGCCTGCTCGGCCGTCGCCGGAGGGCGTACCTTGCCTTGCACCACACATCCCCTTAGCATCTAAGTAAATTATCTCGCGAGATAAGACATCTCCGGCCGGGTGCGCCCCGGCCGGCCGCTCCAGCATTTCATTTCCCGAGGAGAACACCGTGAGTGCGCACGGAGACCACGACCTGGGCCACACGGCCGCCGGCTGGACCGGCACCGGCATCGCCACACTCGGCTGCACCGTGATGGGCGTGGCCTTCGCCGCCCGCTCGACCGTCGGTTTCGTCCTGGGCGGCGCCCTCGTGATCCTCGCCGCCCTCGCCACCTGGCTCCTCCACCTGGCCGGCTGGGGCAAGGGCACCGGCCCGCGGCCCGTCGGCCGGCAGCCCTGGCGGGTCCGCGACGAGGCGGCCCGCCGGGGCCACCCCGACTGCCTCGGCTGCCGGCTGGCGGGGCGCAATCCCGCCGCGACGGCCGTGGCCCCCGCCGTCGCGGTCCCCGCTGCCCCGGCCCCCGTCGAGGGCCGCCCGGCCGCCGCGAGGCCGGTCGTGTCGATCCACCACGCGTCCGCGGAGTGACCCTCCTGGCCGTGGGGTGTCGGTGGTGCGCGACGCTTCGCCGTGAGCGGCTGTCGGGGGTGCGGGATGGAGGAAGTCCCCCGTGAAGGATCCGTCGGGCGTGAGGGCGGGCGCACGTGTCCGTGCCCCGTCCAGTGAGGGGGCGGACGTCAGGTGGCTGCCCGCGCCGGCTACCAGGGGCTGCTGCTGCTCGTGGACGTCGCGCCCCCGGAGGTCGCGGGCGGCGCGCCGAAGGCCGGGCCGCCCGAGGAGGAGCGGGTGGGGACGGCGGCGGGGGCGGCGGACGGGCGGTGGGCGGGGGTGTCGGCCACCGACTGCGTGACCGCCCGGGCCGGTGCCTGCCGGACCGTCTCGACGGGACGCTCGGCCCCCTCGCCGATCCGCTCCAGGCGCAGCACCAGGTTCCGCTCGTGCCGGTTGCCACCCGGCCAGTCCACGTCCTTGCTGGTGATCGTCTGCGTACGGACGCCGCCCACCGTCTCCCAGCGGCTCCTGACCGCACGGATGTTGGGCCGCCACCGGCCCTCGTGCAGGTGCTCCACCTCCAGGTGCCAGCTCGGGGCGTCCACGTGCCGGACCGTCCCCACCTCGCCGGGCACCTCGATCCGCGTACCGCGCGCACCGGAGACGGTGACCACCGCACGCTGCGGCCAGTCGGCGTCGAGACCGATGACGGTGATCCGGCAGGGGCCCTCGTACCAGGCCATGGGTGATCTCCAGAGTGCTCGGGGTCGTGGGAGGGGAATCGGCAGGGAGGCAGGGGAGCGCGGGGCGCCGGCGGGGTCAGCCGCGGGGGAAGTCCCGGGCGAGGAGGGTCGCCAGCTCGTAGTACGCGGCCCGCGTCCGCCCCCGCATCCACTGCGGGTCGACCTCGCCGCCCCGGGCCAGATGGGGGTCGTACGGGACGGTCAGCACGGCCCGGCAACGCTGGGCGAACCGGGCCGCGGCCTCGTCCGTCCGCACCTGGCGTCCCGACGAGGACCGCACGTTCGAGAAGACCGTCACCGCCTGGCGCGCCTTCTCCTCGTGGCCGAGGGCGGCCAGCCGGTCGAAGACGAGCCCCGCCCCGCTCATGCCGTCGATGCCCGGCGTGACCGCGACGACCAGCTGGTCCGACAGTTCCAGGACGGTGCGGAGGGTGTCGTGCGGCATGCCGGTCCCGCAGTCGGTGAGGACGATCGGGTACTGGCCGCTGAGCGTTCCGACGACCTGCCGGTAGTCCCGCTCGCCGAACGCCCGGGGGTCCGCCGGATCAGGGTCGTGCGCCACGACCTCCAGGCCGCTCGGAGTCTGCGAGGTGAAGGCACGGATGTCCATGTACGTGCGCAGCCGGGGGAGTGCGGCCACCAGGTCGCGCACGGTGGCGTCCGACTGGCGCCGCACCCGTCGGCCCAGGGCTCCCGAGTCGGGGCTCGCGTCGACGGCGACCACCCGGTCCGCCCGCTCCCGCGCGAACACCGCGCCGAGCGCCAGAGCGGCGGTCGTCTTCCCCGCCCCGCCGTCCAGACCGATCACCGCGATCCGGTGGCTGCGCAGCAACGGGACCCGAAGCGCGTCGGTCACGCCTCCCGGCGCCTCGCGCCTCCCGATCCGGAAGAGCGGGCGAACCGTGCGCCGCGCCGGCCGTGCCTCCGCCACGGGCCCCGACGGCCCGGTCGGGGCCGACACGAGCGGGTCGGCGGCTTCCGTGTCCGGCTCCGCCGCGGCTTCCCCCCGGTGCTCCCGATCCGGTTCCGGAGCGACGGGCGGTGGTGAGGGGCGGGGTGCGGACTCGGCCGGGGAGGCGTGTCCGGAGAGCGGGCCGGGCGCTACGGGCTCCGCCGCGGCGGGGGCCGCATCAGGGTCAGGGGCGGAGCCCGACTCCGGGCGCGCATCCAGGGTGGGGACGGGGGGAGAGGCCGCGTGCAGCTGCTCCCCGGACGCGGGCTCCACCGTCACGGGCTCCGCCGCTGCGGCCTCACCGGCCGGTGAGCGCCGCCCGCCCGCCGGTGTCTCCGCTGCTGCCGGCGTCTCCGTCTCCGCCACAGGCTCCGCCGGCGCCGGTGCCGGTGTCTCCTCCGCAGGCCCGTTCCGCCTCCGACGCCAGTGCTCGGGGCTGTAGTCGGGCGCGTTCATCCAGTGCTCCGGCGCGTCCATGTCGTTCCTGGCTACGACGGTGACCACCTCGGCCCCCTCTCGTCGGTCGTTGGGAGGAACGGCTGGGCGGGCGCGGGCGGTTCAGACGGCGGGGGGCCGAGGTCACGCCGGTGCGAGGCCGTGCCGTTCGAGGACGGGGCGGAGGGCGCGTACCGCGTAGAAGTTGCGGGATTTGACGGTGCCGGGCGGGATGCCGAGCACGGCGGCCGCCTGCGTGGTCGTCCGGTCCTTGAGGTGGAGTTCCACGAGGACGTCCCGATGGTGTTCGGGCAGTTCGGCGAGTGCGTCGTCGACGACGTGCGCGGTCACGATCTCCTCGTACGGGTCGTCCGGGGCCGCCCGGTCCTCCGGGGTCCCGTCGCCCAGTTCCTTCGCGCGGGCGGACTGGGCGCGGAACTGGTCGATGGCGATGCGGCGGGCGACGGTGAAGAGCCAGGGCCGGCCGTGCTCCGGGCCGCGGGTGAGTGCCTGCGGGTTCTGCCAGGCCCGGAGGAACGTCTCCTGGAGCATGTCCTCGGCCTTGCCCTTGTCCCCGCTGGTCAGACGGAGCAGGGCGCGCAACAGGGCGGAGGCGTGCAGCCGGTGGAGCTCCGCCAAGGTGTCGCGGTCCATCGTGGGGCGTGTCCGCGCCTCCGCGGGGCTGCTGTGCCGGCTTCCCTCGCGGACCGTGCCGCCGACGCCGTGTTCGTGCGTTCCCACCCCGGTCGTTCCTCCCCCGCCGCGCGTCGACGACTCTGGGGCGACGGACGGCGGCATCGATCGGCCGACGGCTCCGGGCACGTCGGACTGGTCTGGAACGACCTTGGCAACCTCGGCTAATGCTGCGCTAATGTCCTGCCCGCGATCGCGGCGCGTGGGGTAACGCGCGGCTAAAGGGCCTGGACGACGGGTACGGGGGCGCCGTCTCAGGCCGGGTCCGGGGTCTCTCCCCCCGCTGTCTCCGGGGCTCGGTAGGTGCCCGGTCGCCACTGTCGGCGGCGGCCTCGCGGCACGACGGCGGCGGCGCCCGCCACCCCCGTGAGGGCGGCCACGGAACCGGCGGCCACCCACCAGGCCGACCCGGCGGCGGACGGCCCCGGCGCGGGCGGCATGACCACACCGGGCGCCGTCGCCCGCCTGCCGGGCGCCGCCGTTCCGGAGTGCTCCTCGGGGAGTACGGCCGTGACGGCGGCGACCGGGTCGACGGAGCCGTACCCCCGCACGCGGTCGGGCGCGGGTTCACCGGGGCCCGACGTGGTGGCACGGAGCCGGTGGACCAGCGCCCCGGCACTCAACCCGGGGCTGCGTCCCAGGACGAGGGCGGCCGTCCCGGCCACGAAGGCGGTCGCGTAACTGGGCCCGGTGGCCGTGAAGCTGCCCCGGCCGCCGGGTCCGGGGCCCGTGACCGCCGCGCCGGGCGCCGTCAGGTCGACGCGCCCGTCGGGAGTCTGCCCGGTGATCTTGCCGTCGGGGCCGGTCGCCGCCACGGACACCACCTCGGGGAGGGCCGCCGGGTATCCCGCGTCCGTCATGCCGTCGGGCGACACCGGGGCGATCACGACCGCGCCCTCGGCGGTCGCGTATCGCACGGCGTCCGTCAGGGCCGGGCTGGTCGACCCCGTCACCGCCATCACGGCGATCACCCGCGCCCCGCCGTCGGCGGCCGCCCGGATGCCCTGGGCGAGGAGCTGGGGAGTGGTGTTCCCGCGCCGGTCGGTGACCGGGACGTCGAGGATCCGCGACCGGGGCGCGATCCCGGCGAAGCCCGCGCCCGGGGTGCGGGCGGCTCCGATGAGCCCGGCGGTGAAGGTGCCGTGACCGGCACAGTCCGCGGCCGGCCCGGCGTCGAACCGGCGGGGCGTCCGCCGCAGCCGGCCGTCCAGCAGTCCGGCGGTGTCGTCGACCCCCGAACCCACCACGGCCACCGTCACCCCGGCCCCGTCGGACAGCGGCCAGACCGTCTCCGGGCGCAGCACGGCCTGGGGCCACGGCAGCGCCGTGACCGTGCGGTCCGACGCCTTGCGGCAGGTGTCGTCGGAGAGCCGTTGCGTGACGGCGGGCAGCGAGGCGGGATCGGGCCCCGCCTCCCTGGTCTCGGTCGCCGTACCGACTCCCGTACCGCTCCCGGTCCTGCTCGGGCGGGCACTCCCGTTCCCGTTCCCGGCTCCGGCCCCGGCCTCGACCCCCGCCCCACTCCCCGTCCCCAACCCGGCAGAGGCGCTGACCCCGTCCGCTCCCGGGGCGGCCGCCGCGCTCCCCGGCAGCAGGGTCAGCGTCCCGGAGAGGAGGGCCGCCGCGAGGGCGGCACCTCCGTCGCGCACGCCCCGGTTCACGCGACACCGTCCGGAACCCGGTCCCAGGGCACGTCCTGCGGCAGGAGCAGGCTGAGCTCGGCCACGTCGTCGACGTCGAGGCGGCTGAGGCGGCCGGCCTGGCGGGTGATCATCGTCTCCAGGACCTGGCGGGCGAAGCGGCCGTTGCCGAAGGCGCGGTCGCGCGGAACCGAGGCGAAGAGCTCGCCGAGCGCCGACAGGGTCTCGGGCGGGCACACGTATCCGGCCTTGTCGGACAACGCCTCGACGATCCGCACGAGTTCGTCGTCGGTGTAGTGCTCGAAGACGACGGAGCGGGAGAAACGCGAGGCGAGGCCCGGGTTGGAGTCCAGGAACCCCCGCATCTCGTCGGCGTACCCGGCGACGATGACGACGACCTCGTCGCGGTGGTCCTCCATGAGCTTCATGAGGGTGTCCACCGCCTCCTGGCCGAAGTCGTTGCCCGTGCCGCCCCGCGGCGTGAGCGTGTACGCCTCGTCGACGAACAGGACGCCGCCGCGCGCCCGGTCGAAGGCGTCCTTCGTCAACTGCGCGGTGTGGCCCACGAACCGGCCCACCAGATCGGCCCGCGCCGTCTCCACGAGCTGGCCGCCCGGCAGCACGCCGAGTTCGGCGAGCAGCTGCCCGTACAGCCGGGCGACGGTGGTCTTGCCGGTGCCGGGTGGTCCGGAGAAGACCACGTGGTGGCTGATGGGGGCCGTCGGGAGACCGGCCTCCTTGCGCCGGTTGACCTGCTTGATCAGATTGACCAGGTCCTCGACCTGCTCCTTCGCGGCCGGGAGACCGATCATGGCCCGCAGCTCGTCGAGGAGTTCGGTTCTGCGTTCCACCGGGGTGCCGGACGCCGCGGCCGCGGCCGCCGCGGCGGCCGTCGCGCCGACGTCGGCGGGCTTGAGGAGGGCCAGGTCGGTGGTGCCGATCTCGGGGAGCGCGGCCAGCCGGGACGCCTGGCGGTCCACCATCTCCTCGAAGACCTTGCGCGCGGCCCGGCCGTTGCCGAAGTCGGCGCCCTTCGTCATGGTCTCGAAGTGCAGGGTCAGCGCCTCGCGGGTGCCGTCGGCGAGCTGGTAGCCGTGCGAGGCGGCGGACATCGCCACGATGGTCGTCAGCTCGTCGTCGGCGTAGTTCTCGAACTCCACCGTGCGGCTGAACCGGGACGCCAGGCCCGGGTTGGAGTCGAGGAAGCCCCGCATCTCCTCCGAGTACCCGGCGACGATGACGACGACCTCGTCGCGGTGGTCCTCCATCAGCTTGACGAGCGTGTCGATCGCCTCGCGGCCGAAGTCGGGACCGCTGCCGCCCGTGCCCTGCGACAGCGTGTACGCCTCGTCGACGAAGAGGACGCCGCCCAGCGCCTGCTGGAAGACCTCCGTCGTCTTGATCGCGGTCCCGCCGATGACGGAGGCCACGAGGTCCGCCCGGGCGACCTCCACGAGGTGGCCGGAGGGGAGGACGTCCAGCTCGGCGAGGATGGAGCCGTAGAGCCGGGCCACGGTCGTCTTGCCGGTGCCGGGCGGCCCGGCGAAGATCAGGTGGCGGCTCATGGGCAGCGCGGGCATCCCCGCCAGTTCCCGCCGACGGGCGAGCTTGTTGAGGTTGACCAGGGTGGCGACCTGCTCCTTCACGCCGTCCAGGCCGACCAGCGCGTTCAGGGCCTCCAGCGGGCCCTCCGGCTTGCGCGAGGTGGCGGGCGGCGCCGCCGTGTCGGCGCCGTCGGACGACCCGCCCGCCATCCCGCCGTGCTCCTCGACGCCGGGTGAGCCGTCCACGGCCGTCCCCGCGGCTCCGGAGACGGCGGCCTCCCCGTACGCGTCGGGCAGGTCGTTCTCCGTGCTCGTCAGGTTCTCCACCGAGAGCCGCGCCGACGGCTTGAGCCGGCGCAGCCCCGAGCCGCCGTTCCCGGAGACCGCGCAGTCGTGCACCCGGACCGCCTCCGTGGAGTCGACGCGGATGCCGTCGCCGGTGTTGTCCACCGCCTCGCACCGGGACAGCGTGGCCCGGCCGCCCTCCGCGACGCGGAAGCCGTACCGCCGGCAGGACCGCGCGCGGGTGCGGGCCGCGGTCAGCTCCCCGCCGTCCTCGACGAGTACGCCCTCCTGCGGCCCGTCGGCGACCTCGCAGTCCCGCAGCGTGGCCACCCCGCCCGCGCCGACGGACACGCAGGCCGCCCCGGTCTCCCGGACCGTGGTGGTGCCGACGTACGCGTCGCCGCCGTCGGCGATCCGCACCCCCGCCTGCCCGGTGGCCGAGATCTCCGAGCCCTCCACGCGGCCGCGGCCGCCCCGGGTCACCTCCACCCCGATCCCGGCCACGTCCGACACGTCCAGCCGCCGCAGCATCGGGTTCGCGCCCTCCAGCACGCGTACCCCCGCCGCCGCGCCGCCGCGGACCTCGAGCCGGTCGAAGTCCGGCGCGCTGTCCCCGGTCAGCTGGACCCCGGCCTCCTTCGGGTCCCGCACCGCGCACCGCTTGAACGACGGGCCCGAGGACTCCTCCACCCAGATGCCGGTCCCCTCGGCGCCGGTGACCTCGCAGTCCTCGAAGGCGCCGCGCGAACGCCCCGTCACATGGATGCCGTTGCCCTTCGTACGGGAGACCCGGCAGCGGCTCACCAGCGGATCGGTCCCCTCGGCGAGCGCGATGCCGTGCACCTTCGTGGCGGACACCGCGCACTCCTCCAGGACCACGCGCTCCTTGGAGCTGACGAAGACGCCCAGCAGGCAGTCCCGCACCGAGGTGCGGACCACCCGGGTGGCGCTGTTCTCCTCCAGGGCGATGGCGGGCTTGTCGGTGGCCGAGATCTCGCAGTCCTCGATCAGCCCCCGGCCCTCGCCGTTGGCGCACACGCCGTTGCCGCGGGCGTCGCGCAGCACGCAGTTGCGGAAGGTCGGGTTGGCCCGCTCGCCGATGACCACCGCGGAGGTGCCCAGGTGCTCGACGACGCAGCCGTCGATCACGCTGGTGCCGGTCGACGTCTCCACGATCCCCGCGCCGCCGGGGTTGGTCACCCGGCAGCCGCGCATCGCCAGCGAACCCTGCTGACGGGTGAGGACGGCCGTCCAGGCGTTGCCCACCACCTCGCAGTCCTGGAGCGCCGCCTGACCGCGCGGCACGTCCACGGCGGGCAGCTCGTCGTCGAGTCCCTGGAGCACCAGCCCCGTCAGCTGGACGGCCTCGGCCACCACCTGCACCACCGTCCCCCGCGGAGGGACGATCCGCACGGTCCCGTGCGGGTCCTCCGCGGTGATGGTCACCATCTTGGTGATGACCAGGTTCTCCTCGTACCTCCCCGGGCGGACGGAGATCACCGCACCGCCGCGCGCGGCCTCCAGGGCGGCCCCGATCGTCCGGTACGGGCCGCCGGCGGACGGTCGGTCGTTCTGCGCCTCGGCGCTCACGGTCAGCACATGGCGCGACATGCGTGGATGTTCCCTTCGTGGTGGGCCCCGGAGACGGGCCTCAGGAGCGTGGTGCCCGGGTGCCGGCCGACGGCCGGCGCAGGCCGGACCGTCTCAGGCGGAGGTGCACTGGACGCGGGCGGCGTCGCCCGCGTGGTGGGCGTACGTCTTCTGCGAGCCCGACCAGTCGACGCCCCGGTCGTGGAGCTTCACCGTCAGCACGCCGCCGGTGATCCGGACGCTGCCCGCGCTCACCCACTGGCCCCGCCGGGACGGCTGGTCGACGGTGAAGGACCGCAGGATGGGGTCGTTGCCCGTGGCTCCCGCGTGCACCGTGTAGTACGACGGCCTGCCGCCCACCGCCTTGATGTCGCCGTTGGCCGGGACGTGCACCGAGACCTCGCAGCTGCCCGAGGTCACCGCGCCGGTGCGGAAGGTCCAGCGCAGCGCGTTGCCCGCGTCCGAACCCGCCTTCCCGGACATCGGCAGCGAGAAGAAGCCGCCGTTGCAGCCGCCGCCGACATACCCGCCGGAGCCGTACTTCTGCCAGCCCTCCTTGCCGTCCGTGAACCAGCCGCTGTAGGTGAAACCGGACCCCGAACCGGCACAGTTCGGCCCCGCCACGGCCGTGTACTGCTGCTTGGCGGGCGGGGCCGGGGGTGCCTGGGTGGCCGGCTTCTGCGGGGTGCCCGCGGTCGACCCGGGCCTCGCGGGGGCCTTGGTGGGCGAGGAGCCGCCGCCCGCGGCGGAGGTCGGGCCCTGCGACGGACCGCCGCCGGGGTTCGCGCCCTGACCGCTCCCCGGAGCACCGGAGGACGTGGAGGTCGGGCCGACGGGGGCACCGAGCCCCACCCCGGCACCGATGCCGGCGACGCCCTTGGCCAGCGGACCCTTCCCCGTGCCGGCCGAGGCGCCCGGCGCGACGGCCCCGGGCAGGGAGGAGCCCTTCTCGGGTGCGTCGGCCCTCGGGACGAAGCCGCCCGGACCGCCGTCGGCCTGGTTGTACCCGGTCGGGCGCGGCGGCACCGGACCCGGCCCGGAACCGCCGCCGCCGAGCTGCGAGAGCAGCAGGGGCACTCCCATCAGGACCACGCCCGAGGTGGCCGCCGCCGCGATCATCGGCTTCGAGAGCCGTCGGGCGGGCCGCGCCGCGGGCCGGGCCGCCGCCGGAGCGACGGCCTCCGCCGCGAGCACCTCCGCGTCGGCGGCCGCCGACGCCCCGCTCCCCGAGGAGCCCTCGCCGTTCGTGCCGGAGCCGGTCCCCGTCCCGGCGCCCGTGTCGCCGCGGGTGTCCGTCCCGGCCTCCGCTCCGCCGTCGGTCTCGGCTCCGGCCTCGGTCGTGCCGTCCGTCCCCGTCCCGCCCTCGGCGGCGGGAACGGCGGGCGTGGCGCCGGAGGGTGCGGCAGAGGACGACGGCGAGGACTCCGGACCTCCCGCGCCCGCCGGCTCCGGTGCCGGGACGACGGCACCCGTGACCGGCGTGCCTCCGGACGTCCCCTCGGGCTTCCCGTCCGGCGCGCCGCCGTCGGGATCCTCGCCCTCCTGCTGCCAGGCGACCGTCGGCAGGCTGATGGCCGCCGCGGCCTGCCCGGCGGCGTTCCCGGCCCGCACCTCGTTGTCGTCCACCGTCATTCCCCTCGGTCGTCGCGAAGCCTCCGCGCACGTACGAACGGACCGGCGGCGCCCTGCGGTTCACCCGCCCCGGTCACGCCAGCGGATGGACCTCCGTCCCCTCCGGCGCCGGCGTCAGGACGAAGGCGGCCGCGCGCTCGACGACGTCCTGACCGAGGGGGCCGGGAGCCGTGTACCCGGGGTCGCTCAGGTGCGCGAGCAGCTCCGGGTCGGGCGCGAGCGCGTAGCGCTCCAGGTAGTAGGTGACGGTGTCCGTCCACACCCACCGCCCGTCCGTCCGGAAGGTGAGCGGCACCTCCCCGGTCCGGGAGGGGTCCAGGACGTCGTCCATCAGCACCGGCGTCGCGAGTACGGGCGTGCCCGCGGCCAGGCGCTCCAGGAGCAGGGTGTGCAGCGCCGGGTCCTCGACCACCGGGTGGTCCGTGGCGAAGCCCGGCCCCGTCACGGGGTCCGCGTGGTCGAAGACGGAGGCGAGCCGGAACTCCGGCCGGGGCGCGGGGTCGGTCATGACGGGGTCCTGTCCTGGTTCGGGGCGCGCCGGCCCGGCGGCCGTACGCTCCCGGGGGAACGTACCGGCCGCCGGAGTCGGTTCACGGCGGGCGGAGGCGGATCAGAGCGACCAGTCCACGGACGGCAGGGCGACCGCCACGGGCGGCCGGCCGAGGCGCAGGTGCCAGTCGTCCTCGGGGAGCCCGTACTCGTCCCCGACCGCCGCCCCGAAGGCCCGCACCGCCTCGGCCTCGGCCCGCGCCAGGGCAGCGGGGTCGCGCCCCTCCTGCCGCAGCCGGCGCAGGTCGGCCAGGGCGCGGGCCAGCACCGTACGGGGCTCCGTGCGCCCGGGGTCGGCGCCCTCCAGCCTCTCCGCGACCGCGTCCAGCTCCGGGCCGTAGTGGTCGAGGTTCGTGTCCACGGCGCGCCGCATGTCGGCGTCCCGCCGGTCGGGACGGGCACCGCCCGAGAGCGTGACGTGGTGCCCCCCGGCGTCACCCGCGACCACCAGGGGGACGGAGCCGGGATCGCCGCCCCGCACCGTGACCCGGAGCAGGGTGTGCTCCGTGCCGTTCAGGTCGAAGCGGACGTGGGACCGCGGGTCGACCTCCAGGCGCGTCCCCGCGGCGGGGGACAGCAGGGACCGCGCCTCCGCGACGGCGTCGGGCGTGGCGTAGAACTCCCCGGCTCCCCGCCGCTGGTCCGGCACCGCGAACCGGCCGTCGTCGGACACCTGGAGCGCGGGCCGTTCCTCCGCGGCCCCCATTGGCCGGACGGGCCGGTAGGCGGGGAAGGACCCGGCGTCCCTCGGCGGCCCGGTCAGGGCGAGCGCGATCGGATCCACCCCCGCGACCGGCTCCACGCGCGCGTCCCCCTCGCGGCGCGCACGCGGCGCCGGTCCCTGCGTCTCGTACACGGTGACCCGGAGGCCCGGGGCGGCTGCCAGGAGGGGAGCGTCGGCGGGCGGGGTGAGGGTCACGCCGGGCACGGGGCCGGGCGGGGTGGCGGGAGGGGCCAGCCGGGTGGGATCGAGGGGCGCGGACGTGCCGCCGGGAACGACGGAGGCATCCCCGTCCCCACGCCTGTTCGCGTTCCCGTCGGTGGGAGGTGTGACGGTCACTCCGGGCACGGGGCCCCGCGGAGCGGCCGGCGGGGACAGCCGCGCGGGGTCGAGCGGTGGGCCGGAGGCGCGGATGCCGGCGTCGTCGGGCGGGGTGACGACGACCGACGGCGGAGTCCGCTCCCCGCCCGCCTCGCCGTCACCCTGTTCCGGGCCGTCGGTGTCCTCGCGGGTGACCGGTGCGGCCTCACCGTCGGTGGCCGGCTCCGCCCGCGGCCCCACGACGAGGTCGTCGTGCCGCTCCGCCAGGACGCCGGCCTGGTCGTCGTGGAGCAGCCCGATCAGGCCGCCGTCCACGTCGATCTCCACCGTGGTGCGCCGGCTGCCGGTGAGGACCCAGGTGACGTCCGAGGTGTAGTAGTGCTGGGTCTGCTTCCTCTTGTCCCGTTCGTCGACGGTCTCGCTGCGCGTCGTGCTGAGCGTGGTGCCGTGCTCGCCGCCGATGCCCAGGGGCGCGCCCAGGTTCGTGGTCGCCCCGGCGACGCCCGGGCCCTCCGGCGCCGTGGGACCGGAGGTGCCCGCGGGGCCGTCCGGGGTCACCGACCCGGACCAGGCGAGGGTGGTCCGCTCCCGCTCACGTTCGGTCTCCCGCTCCCGAACCTGCGTCTCCCCGCTCGAGTCGAACTCCGCGGAGGCGAGGTGGCGGGTCCTGCGGACGACCATCCGGACGGTGACGTGCTCGCCGTCCGCCACGGGCACCGGGTAGCCGTCGCCGAGCAGTTGCCGGACGTTGGCGCGCAGGTTCCGCTCGGTCGTCAGCAGGTCGGTCCGGAGGCCCGCCAGGGTCGCCGGGGCGAGGTCCGCGCGGAGGTGGGTGCCCGTGTCCTCCGCCGTGACCCGGCGCGGGAGGGCGGCCGCGGTCGGCAGCCACCTCACGACCCCGCCGAGTCCGGGCAGGGACAGGGCACGCAGGGCCGGGGCAAGGTCGTCGGTCAGCCTCCGGACCTCCGGGGCCACGGCGGTGGGGCCCTTCGGCCGGACGCGGCCGACCGGTTCGGTCCGCTCCGGGGCCGTCACGCCCGGGCGGGTCAGATGGTCGGGGACGAGGAGCCGGACCTCGCGGTCCGCGATCGTCCTCGTGCCCGCGGGCTTGTGACCCGAGGGGAAGACCTTCTCCCACTCGCCGCCCCACTGCTCGGCGAACCACCGGCCGGCCCGGCCGTCCGTGACCCGGTCGACGAGCCGGGCCGGAGCGGTGAGCGCGGCCCCCGCCAGCCGGACCATCTGGTGGGGCTCGGAGGCGTCGAAGACCTGGACCGTGTACGCGACGGGGTGGCTGAACTCCTGTGCCGTACCGCTGACCTCGAAGCCGTGCTGGTCGCGTGCGGACGTGGTGACGGTCGTGGTGCGGCCGGCGGACGTGTCCGCCCCGGCGCCGAGCTTGGCGCCGCCGCGCGACATGCCGTCCGCGCCGGTCGCCTTCAGGGTGACCGACACCTGCCCGCCCCCCTTGTCCGACACACCGGACGCGGAGGCGGTGGACCGGGTGGCGGCGGCGCCCAGGGCGAGCGTCACCCGGTCACGGGGGCCCCGGTACGTGGGGTCCCCGACCCGGGCGGTGACCCGGACGCCGATCATCCGGGCGCCTCCGCCGGGCTGCCGCAGCTTGATCACCTGACGGACCGAGGTGGTGCTGAGGGCGGCGAAGGAGGCGCGCAGCGCCTCCGGCGAGAACACCGTCTCCAGGGCGCGGGAGAAGTCCGTGGGCGTGCCGTCGCCGAGGTGGTCCGGGATGCCCTTCAAGGTGCCGAGCAGGCTCTTCACCTCGGCCAGCACGTCGTCCGCGCCGAGCTTCTCGACGTGGGAGACGGCCTTCGCCAGGTCGGCGTCCACGTACGAGCGGGGCTCGTGCGTCACCTCGGGCCGCGGTGCGGTTCCGGGCAGGCCGAGGACGTGGGCCTGGTGGTCGGGGACCGTCAGCTCCACGCCCCCCTCGACCTTGACGTACCGCGTCCCGGAGGAGGGGTCCGCAGGGCCCGTCGAGAGGCGGCCGTCGGGCCGCCAGGTGTGGTGGGCGATCTCGTAGTAGGCGTCGGCGCGGTAGCGGTGGCTCGTGCCCTTGTACGTGGCCGTCGACGTGCCCGTGCCGGTCGAGGCGAGGGTGCGCGCCCTCGTGTGCGTCCGGGTGACCTCCGCGGACACGGCGGCGGCGACCGACTTCCCGGCCAGGGAGGCGTGGCCGCCGAGGCTGAGGCCGCCGCCGTAGGTGAGCGAACGTGTCTTTGCCGTACTGGACTTGGTGCCCGTCTCGGTGGTGTAGGTCAGGTTGGTCCCCGTGCCGGACCCCTCGTGGGCGGGTCGGCCGAGCCGCAGTCGGACCACGAGGGCCTGCGCGCGGCCGGAGGGCGCCGGCGGCAGCGGGAACACCGCGCCCTCCGGGCTCGTGAGCTGTTCGAACCGGGACTGGAGGAAGTTCGGGGTGAGCGCGTCCTCCAGCTCCGGCGTCAGGCTCCGGCGCAGGGTGCCGAGGTCGTCCCCGGAGTGCCGGTCGAACTCCTCGTCCCCGTGGCGGGGCTGCCCCGCCCGGCCGTGCTCGGCGACGAGCGCGACCACGGAGCCGGTCAGCAGCCGGGTGCTCAGGAAGTCGGGGTGGATGCCGCCGAGGCCGTCGCGGGGCAGGACGAACTCCCTTTCGTCGGTGGCGCCGAGCCAGTTCGGGTCGTCGTTCCGGGCGACCTCCGTCAGGACTCCGGGGGCCGGCCGGTCGGCGGTCGCGGCGTTCGCGAGGTGGTCCTCGCCGACGCGCACCACGGCGGTGACGTCGTCGCCCTCGACGCGCAGCGCCGAACCCGACAGCCGGTCGCCCCGGGCGTCGTGGACCGTGGCGGTCAGGTGGTGGACGGCCGTGTAGGTGAACTCGGTGTGCCGTCCGCTGGTCTCCTGCTCGCGCGAGGCCTTGAGGGTGGTGGCGACGGAGTCCTTGACGTTCGAGGGCGTGGCGCCGAGGCCGACCTTGCCCCCGGGCTCGAACCGCTGCTTCTCGCGGGTGTCGACGCGCACGGTGCCCCCGACGGTGGCCGCGACGGACACCTGGTCGCCGACGCCGACCGTCTGGTTGGCGCTGCGCGTCACCGCGCGGGTCAGCGACAGGTCGCCCGTCTCGGTTCTGCCCCGGAAGTCGAGCAGTTCCGAGCGCAGGTGCAGCCGGAGTTCCCGGTCGCCCGCCCTCAGGACGAGCGGGACGCCGGAGCCGAGGAGCTTGGGGAAGCGGGCCCGCATGCCCGGGGTGCCGAAAGCGGCCGAGAGCTCCCGGTGGAACTGCGCGTACTGCGCCTCGCTCAGCCGCTTCCTCAGGCCCGAGCTCTCCAGGTGGGCGTCGAGCCAGGTGCGGGCCGTCGTCAGGACCCGCTGGGAGCCGGGGAGTTCGCCGACCACGCCGGGACCGAGCCCGGTGCGCGAGGCCAGCGCCGGGGGCTCCAGGGGGTCGGTGTCCGAGGACCGCTGGCGGAAGGGGCCGAGCAGGGCGCCGTTCCCGTCGACCCTCAGCAGCCACGGCGTCGAACGCCGGGGGTCGCTCTCCTCGCGCAGCACCAGCCGCGGGTGGCCGGCGAGCCCCGCGGTGAGCGCGTCGTGGCCGCCGTACCCGGCGTCGACGCGCACCTCCACCGCACGGTGACGGACGGCGAAGCCCTCCAGCTCCTCCAGGACGTCGGTGAACACCCGCGTCGGCCGGTCCGCCGCCGCGGCGTCCTCGACGGCGAGGTTGCGCACGATCTGTTCGACCGGGTGGCGCAGCGAGCCCTCGACGTCGAGCCGTCCGCCGCCGTCCCTGCGGACGGTCAGCGTCAGACGGTCCGCGCCGGGAGGGCCGGGGATGTGGAGCGGGGTGCCCGTTCCGTCGTGCACCGTGAAGCCGAGCCAGGGCCGGTCGGCGGCGAGCCGGGTGAGCTGGGCGATGCCGGCCTCGCCCGGCTGCAGCGTGCCGAAGAGTCGGCCGAAGCCGGACGTCCGCAGGCGCTGGGCCGCGGTGACCTCCCCCGAGGAGTCCACGTGATAGCGGAAGGCGGTGTCGGGCTCGCCCGCGCCCGCGAGCGAGTAGACGTCCCTACCGGTGACGAAGGACACCCGGGGGTGCGCGCGCAGCCTCGTCCAGGCGGCTCCGTCCGGGAGCGCGTCGCCCGAGGGCGCGATCTCGATCGGATGCCGTCTCGCGATCCTCAGCAGCCCCGCCGCGTCCGGCATCCCACCGCTCGGGAACGGCCGGAGCCTGCCGACGTCGGTGTTCGCCGAGGGTTCCTGCCGGGCGAGCGTCAGCAGGTCGCGCACGGCCCGGCCCATCACCCGGAGGCGCGTCGGCGGAGGGGTTTCGGGTGCCTCCCGGTTCGGCTCGCCCGTCTGCTCCGGCACCGCCTCCGGCGTCGGGCCGAGGAGCCCGGCCTCGAAGGCGTCGGCCTGGGAGCCGGGCACGCCCACGGCGAGGTCCAGCGTCGAGTCGAACGACAGCGTCGTCCGCCGCGAGGAGGACACGAACTCCACCTGGAACACGGCGGTCGCGCGGTACTCGACCTGCGGCTCCTCGGTGTGCTTCAGCTTGACCTTGGTCTTGTCCGAGCCGCCGACGTCGGAGTGGTGCGAGCGTGCCGCGTTGACGGCCAGTTCCACGCTCGGGACGACCATGGGTCCGTCCGGGTCGGTCAGGAAGGAGGCGCCGACGGCGAGCCCGGACTTGTCGCCGAACTTGCTGCTCGACTTCACGCCGAACGCGTCGGAGAAGTCCTCCCGCACCCGCACGTTCCCGCTGGTCCGGCCCATCCGCCGCAGCCGGGTCAGTTCGGCGCCGACCAGGAAGTGTCCCGAGAGCGACTTCCTCGGGAACCCGCCGGCGGAGTGCACGCCCGAGGTCAGGCTGCCGGTGCTCCACCACTGGTTGCCGTCCTTCAGCGCCTTCTCGTTGAAGACGTCCGAGGCCACCTTCGAGAGGAAGGCGGAGGTGGTGTCCGCGGGAAAGCCCGCCTTGGTCATCGCCGAGGCGAGATCGGTCAGCAGGGGGCCCGGCGCGATCGCGTTCACGGTGGAGAGGACGGACTTGAGCGCGCCCGGCGCCGCGACCTTCCAGAGCGTCCGGTCGCCCGACGCGTCGGTGCCTTCCGGGAGGGCGAGCCGCAGGCGCGTGGGGTGGGCGAACCCGGTCACGCTCGACGCGTCCCCGTCGAGCACGCGCACCTGGACGCGGACGGTCCCGTCGAACTCGTGCACCTCCTTCGGCACGGTCCGCCCGGCACCCTGGGTGTCCGCCGTGGAGGTC
Organism: Streptomyces sp. NPDC104202; assembly: GCF_055584185.1. Lineage (NCBI taxonomy): Bacteria > Bacillati > Actinomycetota > Actinomycetes > Kitasatosporales > Streptomycetaceae > Streptomyces > Streptomyces sp. NPDC104202. The sequence continues at coordinate 17,474 of NZ_JBVJMN010000056.1, forward strand.
CGGGCCGAGGCGTACGTGGTGCCCGCGGAGACCTTGACGGACGGGGTCGTTCCCGTCACGTTCGTCATGTTCGCCAGCTTCACCACGGAGTCCACGCCGCCCGCCGCCGACTGGTTGCCACCGGCGGTCACCGCGCGGTTGGTGACGCCCTGGTTGCCCGAGGCGTACGGCGCCATGTGCTCCTTGGCCTGGGTCGCGTGGTGCGCGAGGTCGACCGGCCCCGCGGTCACGATCACCACCTTGCCGCCGACGGCGAGCACGGCCCCGTGGCGCAGGAAGTCGTTCCAGACGTCGGCGTCGGCGCTCGTGAGCAGCGGCTCGATCCGCTTCAGGACCCTGTCGGCCGTCCTGGCGCCCACCGTGGCCCTCAGCTCGTTCCGGGCCTCCTTCAGGGCGGAGTCCGGCCGGTCGGGACCGGTCACGGACACCACCCGCCCGTCGCCGAGCGCCGTCCCGTCCTCGACGTACCAGGGCGGGCGCGGGGCCGGGGACGCGGAGCCGTCCGAGGAGGCGTCCGGCGGTCGCGGCGGCTCCTGGGGGCGCGTCGACGAGGAACCCTCGTTGAGCTCGGCAGGCCCGAACGCGACGGCCTCGGCGACGTCGCCTGACTGCTCGTCACCGTCGGCCAGGTAGCCGTCGGGCGCTGCCGCCGTCGCCGGCACGCCGTCGTCCGACAGCAGGCCGTCGGGCGGCATGTGGGCGTCGAGCAGCGTCGTCTCGACCGTGGCCCCGCCGCCCGTCCGCAGGGAGAGTCTGACCCAGTGGTCGGGGACCAGGCGGGGCCTCCCGTCGGCGCCCCAGACGACCTTCCGCGCCACCGCCGTGTGGCCGGGGCCGTCGGTGTCCGTCGTCGACGCGCCGGTGACCGGGGGCACGAACCACAGGGTGGACCGGGGCGCGTACGCGGTGAGGGGGAGGTCGGGCCGTAGGTCCCGCAGCGCGCGCAGGGTGTCGGCGGCGTACGACCGCTCCAGGTTCTCGCCCAGCCCGCAGGCGGCGAACTGCAGCGGCTTGGCGGTGTCCCACACCCCGTCGTCCGCCAGCCGGGACAGCACGACGGCCAGCTCGGCCGCGGGGACCCTCCGGCCGCGCCAGGTGGGCGCCCCGTCGGTCCCCGCGATGTGGCTCGCCAGGGTGAAGAACCGGTCGTCCCGCGGGAAGCGCGCCACGGTGCCGCGGATGCGGTCCGCCTGCGCCGGATCGGTGTCGGGGTCGACGAGGTGATGGGTGTCGTTGGCCTGCCGGGAGCGGGTGAGCGACCCGACCAGCTCCTCGATCCGCTCGGTGGAGGACGGGGAGACGGTGGGGGTGGGTGCGGGGGTGTCGCCGCCGTCGGAGGCGAAGAGGTCGAACAGGTCGTCGTCGGCGGAGTCCTCGGGCTGCTCCGACGTCTCCGGCGAGGTCTCCTGCGTGCTCCGCGGCGGCCTCGCGTTCGCCGTGTCGCCCAGCTTGGCGGCCTGGACGCGGAGACGTTCGCTCCCGATCGCCTCGAAGTGGGTCCGCACGGTCTCGTCGTCGGCGAACATGCCGGCCAGCCGGCCGTACATCGTCTCGTAGGCGGACGCGTTCGGGCCTTCGGGGATGTCGGCGAACCGGAACCGGCCGTACTGCGGGAAACCGTCCGCCGCCTCCCCGGCCGCCGGCGGTTCGGCCAGGCTCGGCCCCTGGCCGGGCGACGATCCGGCCGTCTCCGGTGCGGCGAAGTAGTGGTCGAAGGTCTTCGTCCCGATGTGTTCCTCGCCGTACGAGCGGTAGCTGCTGTAGCGCGTGTAGGAGGAGAGGTCCGCCTGGTAGTACTGGACGAACTCGTGGAAGAACTTCCGGATGTCCGTCAGCGCCGCCTCGTCGAGCGGGGCGGGGCGCCGTCGTGCGTCGTCGAGGACCGTCAGCGGCCTGCCCGTCAGCCGCAGCGCGGTCTCGGCGAGCCAGAGGAACGTCTCGTTCTCGTCGTTCTTCTTCCTGAAGTAGAAGCCGAGCGGGTCGGAGTCGACCAGCTGGAGAGCGGCGCGGAAGGCGAAGTCGGCCCCCTTGTCGAGCGGTCCGCCCCAGAGGTACCGGTAGCGGTACATGAGCTCGACGGCGCCGCGGTGCTCCGGCTCCGCGTCGTGCGCGGTCTTCCCCTTCCCGTACATCGCCTTCGAGTTCAGCTTCTCGATGTCGTGGAAGAGGATCGCCTTGACCACCGCGTCCGCCGGGATCAGCCGCGTGCCCGTGGCGCCGGTGGCGGCGGCGAGCTTGCGGAACTGTCCGGCCACCATCTGCGCGTGCTCGTAGAACCGGTACTCCTCGGTCGGGGCACAGATCATCTCGTACCGGTCGAGGAGTTCGGGGGACTCGTCGGCCAGGAGGTCGAGCATGCGGTGGGTCGGCTCCCCGTCGGCCAGGAAGCGGCTCAGTTCGCGGCCCACCTCCGTCTGCCGGTCGACGACCCCCTGCCACGCCGCGCGCAGCGAGGCGAAGTCGTGCCACACGATCTCCTGCCGCACGTCGAGGTCGGCCGTGACCTCGGTGTCCTGACGGGAGAGTTCGTGGGCGATCGCCGCGTGGGTGGCCCACAGGAGGACGGGTCCCTCCATGAGGCCGGTGACGGAACCCGGGTCGTACCGGTCCAGCGCCTCGCCGCCGGGGTTGGTGATGTCGAGCAGCCTCTCGTGCTCCTTGAGGAAGACGCCGAGCTCCTTCACCCGGGCCTCGTACGGCAGCTTGCCGTCGTCCAGGATCGGGTCGGGTACGCGCTGGTGGGGCAGCTGGAGGGAGTGCTTCCACGTGACATGGTGCTGGCGGAGCTTTCGCGAGATCCGTTCGAGCGCGGTCGCGCTGTTCTGGTGCGACGTGCCGTTGAGCCACGGGTTGTAGGCGCGGCCGAGCAGCGGGCTCTCGGAGTCGGGCATCCCGACCCGGTCCCGCAGCTCGTTCACGTGGAGGTGCTCGCCGTGCTTCGGATAGGTGTGCCCGGCCAGGACGGAGTCCTCGCTCATGTGGTCCGTGGCGCCGTCGTAGTACGTGACGAGGGAGAGCGCCACGGCCTTCTCGCGCAGGAGGTCCAGATCGTCCCCGCGGATGCCGAACTGGTTGCGGTCGCCCGAATGGTCGACGCTCAGCGTGGCCGCGCCGGCCTGGGGGTCCGTGAAGTCCCGCGCGGCCTCCGTGATCCGGTGGTAGACCGCCTGGGGGACCAGGTAGGAGCGGATCAGCGGCTTCAGCGGGACGTACCCCGGCCGCTCCGCGTTCGCCGCCTCGGCCGCCTGGTACTTCATCATCCAGGCGACGGAGCGCAGGGGAGTGCCGACGCTCGTCCAGATGAGGCTCGCGTTGCCGGTGTGGATCACCACCTCGCCCGTACGCGGGTCCTGCTGGATGTCCTTGTGGTCGCCCCCCGTGGACGAGGCCAGGGCGCCGCCGTCCTCCGGGACGGCGAGCGGGACTTCCGCGACCACGGCCGTGTACAGGCGTACGTGCGGCTGCCCGTCGACCAGCTCCACCTCCACCTCTCCGCGGTGGACGTAGAACTTCGAGTCGAAGGTGTAGTTCTTGCCGTTCCAGTGGGGCCCGGTGGCGGTGGGACGGCTCGGTCCCGCGTAGCTCATGCCCGGGACGCCGATCACCGGGGCGTCGGGATCCGTCCGTCGGGACGGTCCCCGTACGGAGCCGACGGGCTCCGCCGGATCCACCTCGCGGATCTTGACCAGGGCCCGGCCGCCCGAGGCACGCGTCACCGACCTCACCTCGTAGTGCGCGCCGGGCGTGAACGCGAAACGCAGGGCGTCGTGCTCGCCGCCCGCGGACCAGCCGATCAGCGGGTGCACCTCGATGATCGCGTCGTCGGCGGCGGGAGTGTGCCCCTGCCGGGTCGTCCAGGCGGACGCGGAGGCTGCGGGGAACAGCGTGTCCAGGGAGTACGTCTCCTGGCCGCGCGTCATCTCCTGCAACTCCCCCAGTCGCTCGGGAGCGAGCACGGCGCCCGTCTGCACCGGGTGCCAGTAGGGCCTGATCCGGCGGTGGATCTCGGCGAGGTCCTGCGGAACCCGCCGCTCGGCGCCACCCTCCTCGCGGCGCCCGACCGCCTCTTCCCTGGCGTGGGCGATGACCCTGGCCAGCCCTTCGGCGTCGACACCGGTGCCGGGCAGCTTCGCCAGCAGAGCTCGCGCCTCCTCGACGTGCGGCGTCGGCGGCGACGTCGAGATCGGCCAGTCGCCGGCGACGGGCCCGGTCGTCGTATCGCCCTCCTCACCGAACCGCACCGCGCCCTCGTGCGCGGGACCGTCGGCGTCCCGGGCGCGCACGGCGTCGGCGGGGGCCCCGTCGTCCCCGACGGGGGTACTCGCGGCGGTGTGGTCGGGCGCGCCGGTGTCGCTGTAGCGGTGCCAGTCGGCGCCGTCGCCGAAGACGGTGACCCGGCCGTCGGCCGTGACGCCCACGTGGCGCGCCGTGAACAGCCCGTCGCCGCCCGGCACGTACCAGACGGGGGCGTCGGCGGCGAGACCGGTGAGCGGCCCGGCCTCCGCGTCCGTCGCGGCGCGGTGCTTCCACAGGCCGCTCATGACGGTCCTGACGGTGCTCTCGTGAAGAGGCGTGGCCAGGTCGCAGCCGGTGAACCGGATCTCGGTGACGTCGTCCAGCCGCCCCTGGTCGTGTGCCTCGGTGAGCGCCCTGAGGACGACGTCAGGATCGTGCGGGGTGTCCGGGTCCGTGTGCATGCCGACGACGAAGACGCCGGGGCGCGGGGGCACCGCCCGGAGGGCGGCGGTCCGGGTGGCGGACAGGGGGCCGACGGCGATGCCGGCCGGGATGCTCCGGACCGGCCCGTTCCCGGGTGCGGTCCACGAGCCGGGACCGGCGTTGTCGTGGAGGACCGAGCCGGACTCCGACACGTCCTCGACGGCCTCCAGGTAGCGGTGGGGGAGGGTCCCGTCAGGCAGCGCGGCCGTCGCCATGACCCCGGACGCGTCGGCCCGGCCGGGCGTGTGCCGGAACAGCGTCTCGGCGTCGTGGTAGCGGTCGGGCAGCCCCGCGTAGTGCAACAGCTCGTGCAGCAGCATGGCGTCGTCACGCAGCCGCGCGTCCGGGGCCGCGTCGTCGGCGTGCAGCCGGAGGTGCAGCTGGTCGGACCGCGTTCCGGGCCCGCCGTCCCGGCTGACCGTGACCCAGTCCTCGCCCCTGGTGCCGTCCCGGGGGACGGGCATGGGGTCGAGCCGCACCTCCATGTGGAGCTGATCCCGGCTGCGCGGCAGCCGGAAGCCCAGGTTGACGTGGGTGTCCAGGAGCCCCTGGAGCCGCTCCCGCAGCGCGGCGACGTCCGCGGCCGCGTACGAGTGGTCGACGGCCACCGGGAGCGTGACCCTCACCAGGCGCACGGTACCGCCGGGCGCCCCGTCCCCGTCCGGGGGCACCGTGAAGCGCTGGACGTCCGCGCTGATGAGCGTGCGCCGCCCCGCGAGCGTCCCGTCGTCGTTCCGCCGGTCCGCCGTGCCGGGGAACGGGCCCGTGGCCGTCGGGTCCGCCGCCGGGTCGAAGCGTTCGGTGCGGACGCGGGCGGGTGGCGGCACGTCCTGACGGCCGGGCGTCCACTCCCACGCCGACCAGCGGTCCGCGCCGATCGGGCGGTCCGCCGGCGCAACCTCCTCGGGGTTCAGCTGCCCCGGCCGGCTGAGGGAGGAGTCCTCGGGAAGGTGAGGACTGCTTCCGGGCCGCGGGCGCTTGGACTGCATGACGACGTCGCCGTCGCCGTCGGAGCCGCCCGCGCCGCCGTCCTCCCCGCTGTCCTCGCCGTCCCCGTCCCCGTCCTCGTCGAAGGGGAACCGGCGCTTGGACGTCGGCGGATCGAGGTCCATGTCCTCGGGGCCCCGCGTGCCCTCGCCCGCCCCGTTCCGTGACCGCCGCTCCTCCTCCAGATCGCGGCGGTGGTCCGCGGCGATCTCGTCGGGGAACCTGCGGTCCACCGCGACGTGCCTGCGCAGTTCGTCTTCGCTCAGCGGAGAGAGGGTGTGGTAGTGGGCCCAGTCGGGCACGCCCGACGCCGCCGGTGCGGGCGTGAGCAGTCCGGGCACGTCGAACTCCGCGGCGAACACCGAGGAGCCGTTCAGCACTTCGGGCAGCGAGTGGTGGCCCTGCCCGACGAAGGTGGCGATGATCGCGAGCCGCAACGCCTGGTGGTCGACGGCGACGCCCCACCGCTCGGCCATCAACTGGGCGTACTGGTGGAAGTAGTAGCCCGAGCCGGACGTACCGGTCCTGACCAGCCGGCCGTGCTCCTCGCTGACGTTCTGGAGGGGGGAGGTCATGCGGAGGTGGGACCGCTGGGCTCCGGTGATCCAGGTCAACTGCCCCTTCTTGTTCCGGCCCTTCTCCTTCTCCCGGTCGCTGAGGGCAGGCTTGACGTCTTTCGCGTCGGCCTTGTAGAGGCGCGCCGCGACGTCCTTCCACTCGGCATGGGTCTCTGCGTATTCCTTCGTGTTGTTCCGCTTCTCCTGGGTCATCGTGCCGAGTGCCTTGAGGAGGGCGTCGTGCTTCTCGGGATCGGGAAGGACTTCCCTGTACTTGCGCTCGGCCTGAATGACCTGAGGGTACTGAGGCAGACGGTCGAGAGCACGGGGCAGCGTGGACGTCGAGATGGACCTGAAGATCAGTGTCATGCGTTCACGGAGGTTGCCGTGCTCGACCACGTGGGACAGGCGCTCCGCGCTCCGTCCCACGGCACCGGGCAAGGAGTAGTTGTCGGTCCCCAGCCTCTCGCGGTACCGGGGTTCGACCCTGTCCCAGATCGTGCGGGCGAGGACCCGCGCGACCTCGTTGACGTCGTCCCGCGTGGAGAGATACGCCGCGAGCCGCCTCTCGAACTCCTCCGACGCCTGCATGTAGCGGATGCGGACGAGGTCGTCGACGGAGGCGTCGTCCTCGTCGGTGAACGGCCGGGAGGGGGCGCCCGAGCGCCTCGCACCCGAGCTGGAGCCCTCGCCGTTGTCCGTCGGCGTCGAGCCGCCGGGGCCGAACGCGACGGCGTCCGGGTGCTCCGCGTCGACCGCGGGCGTGCGGAAGAGGAAGCGGACCGCGTCGTCGGGCAGGGCGTCGGCGTCGGGGGTCGTCCGAACGGGCGTGTGGTCGGGGTCGCCGCTGTCGCCGTAGACGTGCCAGGCGCCCTCGTCGACGACCGCGATCTTCCCGTCCGGGGTGAGCCCGACGTGGCGCGCCGTGAGCAGGTGGGCGCCGGCCGCGTCCCCGCCGGTGGTGGGCACGTACCAGACGGGGGCGTCGGCGGCCCGGGCCGTGAGCGGGTCGGGGGCCGGCGTACCCTTCGCGGCGCGGTGTCTCCACAGGCCGCTCATGACGGTCCTGACGGTGCTCTCGTGGACGGGGGAGGCGAGGCCGCAGGCGGTGAACTGGATCTCGGTGACGTCATCGAGCCGCCCGTCGTCGTGGGCGTCGGCGAGGGCTTGCAGGACCGCGTCCGGATCGTGAGGGGTACGCGGATCGGTGTGCATGCCGACCACGAAGACGCCGGGGCGCCGGGGGATCGCCTGGAGCGCCGTGGTCTGGGCGGGGGTGAGGACGCCCACGGCGATGCCGGAGGGGATGTCCCGGACGGTGTCGTCGGGCGGGGTCGTGCCGGCGTCCTCGTCGTCACCGGGGCGGACGATGCCGTCGGTGTCGCCGCGGGGGATGCCGTCACCGTCACCGTCACCGTCACCGTCGCCGTCGTGGTCGCGGCCGCTGTCGAGCGGGGCGGCCACGGGGTCGGAGGGAGGTGTGGTGTCGTCGGGATCCGCGTCGTCGTGCACGGGCAGGAGGTAGTCGAGTCCCTGCGCCCTGGCCCTGTCGGCTTCGGCCTGGAGCGGGTGGGGCCTGCGTCCCGTGGCCGTTTCGGTCGGGGCTGACACCTCCGTGCGTGCGGGGTCACCCGTCTCCCGCGGCACGGACGGGGTGAACCGGTCGCCGCCTCCGCTCTCGGTCACGGGGCGGGCCTCGGTGCGGTCCCGGCCCTGCTCCGCCGGGTTCGGCGTCAGGGCCTCGGTGTCGCCGCCCAGGAGCGAGGAAAGATCCGACGAGACGGTGGCCTGGGACGGCCGGGGGACCGTGCCCTCCTCCTCGTCCGGCTTCGTACCGCCGTCGTCCGAGGGCGCGTCGCCGTCCGACTCGGTCCGGAACAGGGGGTCCCGGGCGATCTCGTCGGCGAACGACGGGCCCGCGTCCAGGACGAGCGGCGTGAAGGCCCCGTCACCGTCGCTCTCGACCGTGACGTCCGGCTGCTTGGGCAGGTCGGAGAAGAAGGGGGTACCGGTGATGGGGTTCGAGAAGACCCACTTCACCATGTCCTTCATGTCGCGGGCGAAGCTCGTGTCCTGCGCCTCTGACGTGGGGCGGGGGACCGGCCAGGGGGCCGGGTTGCCCGTCATGTTCGCCACGAACGAGGCGATGTTGATCGGGTGCAGCAGTCCGAAGTACTTGCTGTCGTGCGGGTTGTCGGCGTGCTGGTGGGTGAGGACCCAGTTCTGGTACCGCACCGTGATCGGCTCGAACGCGCGGTGCAGGCCGGCGCTCAGCGCGCCCATGGCCACGCCGGTGGCGAACGGGCCGCCGCTGACCTTGAACTCGCCGTCCCCGAAGATCAGGTTGTAGAAGCCCTCGCTCAGCATCTCGTTCGTGCCCTCGTTGAGCAGGCCCGCGACGGCTCCGCCGAGCTGGTACATCGGGTTGCCCTGGAGCGGGTTCTCCTGCTTGAAGATGCGGGCCAGGGCGTTGCTGTGCTCGGAACGGGCGAACAGGTTCGGCATCGCGTCGGCGAGGTTCTTCAGCGGCGCCAGCGCGCCGAAGTCCCCCATCGCCCTGGTGAGCAGCTCGGGCAGCTCGGTGTGGTCGGCGCCGAGCCGGACCCACTTGCGGGCCAGCATCTCGCCGAACGCCTCGCCGGCCTCCCTGGCGCCGGCTTTGCCGAGGTGCTCGGAGAAGACGTCGCCCATCTTCTTGGAGAACGAGTCCGCGATCGTCCCCTCGCCGAAGCGCATGAACCCGGTCTCCAGGTTACGGGTGACGCCGCCGAGGAGTTCGCCGACGTCCTTGGCGAACGCCGACCGTGCCTCCGGGGTGGAGAGGATCTCGTCCAGCGGGTTCCCGGCGTCGCCCGCGGCCCGGCCGGCCGTCGACGTGTCGGGAGCCTTGCCGGACGCCCCGGCCGTGGGCGCGTCCCCGGCGGCGGCCTTGCCCGCGCCCGGCACCTCGTTCCCGCCGACACTCTCCGTCTTGTGCGGGGACGGCACATCGGTCTTGTCCGCGGAGGGCGCGTCCGGCCTGCCCGCTCCGGGTGCGTCGCCCTTGCCGGGGGCCGGGACCTCGCCCCTGCCTGTCGTGGGGACGCCGCCCTTGCCTGTGGTGGGGGGTACGTCTCCCTTGCCCGCGGTCGGCGGGGTGGTCCCCTTGCCCGCGGCGGGCGCCCCCGTCGCGGGGGCGTTCGGCTTGTCCTTGGCGGTGGCGCCGCCCGGCGTCTCCGCCTTGGGCCGGCCGGGCGTGGGCGACGGCGCGGGCACGATGCCGTCGCCGACGGTCTTCGGCGGGACCGGGGGAGGAGTGACGCCGGACGGTGCCTTCTGGGGCGGGGTCGGCGGAAGGTCCTTGTCCGTCTTCGACGCGAGGTCGTCCAGCTTCGACCTGGTCCCGGCTCCGGCCGCCGCGCCCGAGCCGCCGGTCGGGACGTCGGGCTTCGGGTTGGGCGTGATGTCGTCCAGCTTGTCGTCGATCTTGTTCACGACGTCGTCGAGCCGCTTGCTGATGATCGATTCGGGAGTCTTGCCGATGAGCCGGCCGAGCAGCTTGCCGCCGTAGTGGGACAGGATCTCCAGCGGACCGGCGACGACGCCGCTCAGCGCGCCCTGCTTGACGGAGTCGATCAGCGACTCCGTGTTCCAGCTCGTGGTGTGGCCCGCGCCCAGCTGGTAGAGCTGGATCACCGTGTCCTGGAAGACGCCGCCGACGATGCCGATGAACGTCTGGCTGATGATCGTCTGGAGCAGCCACCGGAACAGCTGGTGGAGGCCCTCCCGCGTCGCCGCGAACAGCGCCGACACCGGGCCCCAGACCGAGCCGAAGGTGAAGGCGGAGAAGAGCGTGGCGAACAGGATCTCCGCCAGTAGCTGCACCAGCTGGAGGATCGCCATGATCTTCGTGTACTCGACCTGGTTGGCGACCTTCAGTGCCACCTCGGACAGCTGACGGGACAGCTCCGCCGTCTGCTCCAGCTGGTTCGCTCCCGCCGTCTGGCCCACCAGGTCGTTCATGGACAGCAGGAACGAGTCGGCCGCCTCGCCCTCGAAGTCGTTCTTGACGATCGGGATGAGCTCGACGACGTACCCGGACAGCGTCTCCAGGTCGCGTGCGATGGCACCGTAGTGCTCCGACACCCGCCGCATGAGGTCCTCGTCGGCCTCGGGCCACTCCATGCCCGACACGAAGGCGAGGAAGTCGGCGATCCCTTCCGGCGGGTTGATGGCCATGGCGTGGGGGTCCTCTGATCGGGCGGACGGCTGTGCCCGGAGGAACGGGGAGGACCGTCCGCGGGGTTCAGCGGGGGCGGGACCACGCGGACGCGGCCCGCACCCGCGGGCCGGGCGGGAGACCGCCCGGCACCGGCGGTCCCCTGCGTCAGAACCCCTCGGAGCGAGAACCGGCCTCCTCGTCCGACTTCGCCATGATGTCGGTGGTCTTGTTCCCGGCGTCGACGACCATCCCGAGCCGCTTCCTGACGTACTCCAGGGTCTCGGTCAGGTTCTCGGTGGGCCGGTCGACCTGCTGGTGGTAGGTCTTGCCGATCTCGTCCTGCCCCGCCGACTGCTTGTTGATCCGGTTGATCTCGACGATCGCCCGGCTGAGGTCGGTGAGGCAGCGCGTGTAGTCGTCGTAGTGCGCGAACTTGTTCTTGAGGTCGCTCAGGACCTTCAGGTCGTCAGCCACTGAACTCCTCCTGCTTTCCGGTGGGGATGCGGCTCTCGGCCTCGGCGGCGAACTCCTCCTGCTGCGCCTTCTGTTCGGAGGCACGGCCGGCCTTCGTGTCCTCGTCGGCGGCGAACTCCTCCTGCTTGGCGGCCTTCGGCACGCCCAGGGTCTCCTCCAGACCGAAGGAAGGGGCCATCGCCCGCAGCGGCTTGAGGAGTTCGTCCATCTCGACGGGGGTCCCGGCGAGCCCCGTCACGCTGCGCAGGTGGCCCCCGAAGTCCTGGAAGCCCTTGATGCGGTCGATGACCTGGCTGCCCATGGCGGCCCGGGCCTCGTTGAGGACGGTGACCAGGGCCGCGGCCAGTTCGGCCGGCGCCATCGACTGGTACGCCTGGGTGTGGAAGGTCATCGAGACCACCTGGCCCTGGGGGCCGACCGTGACCGACACCATGTGGTCCTTGGAGGTCGCGGACGCGGTCGCCGCGTCCAGCTCGCGCTTGGCCGCGAGCATCCTGTCCCGCTGGTCGTGCAGGGCCGACATCGCGTCCTTGAGGATGCCGTCGAAGTCGAGGGCCATGGGCCGCCTTTCGTGAGAGGAGGGGGAGGGAGGAGGGACGGACGGCCTCAGCGGCCGATGACCCCGCTGACGGATCCGGTGTCGGTGCCCCAGGTGTCCTCGTCCTCGGTGAGCCAGGTGGTGCGCTGCCGGTCCTTGCCCTGGTTGGGCTGGCCGCCGGCGCCGGCGCCGGGGTTCATCGGCGGCATCATCGGCGACTGCGTGGCGGGGGCGCCGCTGCCCGTACCGCCTCCGGTACCGGTCCCCGTCCCGCCCGGCGCCTGCCGGCCGCCCGTCTCCCCGCCGGCCGAGGCGGTCGCGCCGGAGCCCGGCGGGGGAAGGCCGACGGAGCGCGCCGCCCGGTCGCCGAGCGCGGCGGTGCCGCCCGTCGCGGTGCCCGTGAAGCTCTTGGCGCCGCTTCCTCCCGCGCCGCCGCCGAACTGGTCCAGCAGTCTGCTGTGCGCGGTGCCGGGGCCACCGCTGGTCGCGGGGTGCGGCGTGGGACGGGAGTTGAGGGCGTGCTCGGCGTTGGTCAGCAGCTGGTAGGCGCGGCTCAGGGGCTTGCCGCTGGTGTCGACGACGATGCCGTCCTTGAGGGTGGCCCCCTTGGGCAGCGCGTAGGGGTTGCCGTTGGAGTCGAGGAGCGGTTTGCCCTTGGCGTCCACGACGGTCCCGTCCGGAAGGACCTTGGCGCCCTCGGGGAGACGGATCTGGTCGTAGCCGGAGCCGGGGAGCCCCTTGCCCGGCGTCTCGTCGGGAGAGGTCTGCGGCTGCCCCACCTTCGCGCCGGGCGGGGCGACGATCTGCTTGCCGTTCGAGCCGAGGACCGGCTTGCCGTTCGCGTCGTAGACCTTGCCGTCCTTGCCGATGCGGGAGCCCGGGGGCAGGACGACCGGCTTGCCGTCCGCGCCGGTGACGGCCTTGCCGTTCTTGTCGAGCAGCGGGGCCCCGCCGCCCGCAGTACCGGTCCCGGGCCGGGTCGGCGGGGGAGTACCCGGTCCGCCGCCGGTGCCCGACCCGGGGAAGCTGTCGGGCAGCCCGGTCTTCGGACCGCCCGAGCCGCTTCCGCCGCCCGTGCCGCCGCCGATCCCGCCGATCCCCCCGCTCCCGGAGCCGCCGCCGGTCCCACCGCCGACGCCGCCACCCGCACCGCCTTCGCCGATGCCGCCGATGCCCCCACCGGCACCGCCGCCCGAGCCGGCACCGCCGCCTCCGGGGGGAGTCTCGGTCGAGGGACCGCCCGCGCCGCCGCCGGTGGGCATCTGGAGGCGCGGCTGGTAGATGCCCTCGCGCAGTGCCCCTCCGAGGGCGAGGTACTTCGTGTCCACCTTGCCCATCTGTGTGTTCGCCGCCGTGTCGAGCGGCGCCAGGTTGTCCAGCCACTTCTTCTTGGCCTTCAGCTCGACGCCGTCGAGCCAGAACTTCTGGCTGACGTCGGACCCGCCGCTGTCGACGACCTTCGGGTTCGACGGGTAGTAGTAGGTCTGGCCGGGCGCGCCGCTGTTCTGCGTCCGCCACGTGAAGGTGCACGTGGCGCCCGTCATGACCTCCGTGAGCGCGTCACGGCTCAGGGTCACGGGGCTGGAGGCCGGGCCCAGCGCTTTCGAGTTCGCCGGCCGCCACCAGTTCTCCAGCGCGACGTACATCGCACAGAGGGAACTGTTGAGCTGCTGCTTGGCATCGGCGATGAGGGTCTCGTACCCGCTGTTCTTCGAGAAGTCGAACGTGGTCGGATAGCCGGTGGCGCCCTGGGGCAACTGGGGTTGGGCGAGGTCGAGCTGGACCTTGCTCATCTCCGTGGAGACGACGTCGAGGAACTTCCGGAAGGCGCCGGCCGCGCTGCCCTTCCACTCGCTCTCGTCGGCGTCGACGCTCTCCTCCCAGCGCTTGAGGATCGGGGTCCACTTCGCCAGCCAGGCGTGGGCGCCGTGGACCACCTCCGCCGCGGCGTCGAAGGAGGCGAAGCTGACGGCTCCCGTGCTGCGCGTCTGGGAGAAGACGAGTTCCGTGAGCGCCTTGTCGGCGTCGCTGTGGAACAGGTTGAACTTGGACTGGGGGCTGTCGAGGACGTTCTTCCAGTCCAGGTTGAACCCGACCACGCACGAGTACACGGTGCTCACGTACTGGTTGGCGGGGATGGGGATGATGTAGGAGACGTCGAACTTCTCGGAGAGGGACCTGCCGTCGCCGGACACGATCTCGACGTGCGCGGTCTCCGAGGCCCGCCACTTCTCGCCCGTCACCGCCTCGCGGTTCGTCAGGGAGTTGGTGTCGGGGAGGAGGACCTTGATGGCCTGTTCCCAGGTGAAGGTGGTCATGGGTGCGGGAGTCCTTCCGGAGGCGTCGGCGGCGTCAGGGCTTCGGGGCGGCGCCGGTGCCCGACCCGGCGCCCGAACCGCCCGAGCCGCCGGAGTCCCGCTGGATGTCGTTGAGGATCTCCCACATCTCGGTGACGTCGACGGACTCGTCGTCGGAGTTCTGGAAGGTCTCCTTGACGAACATCAGGTCGAGGTTGGCCGACTTGGCGATCCTGCGGAACGCCTCCAGTGCCCCGTTCAGCTCCTTGCACAGGGACGCGAAGCCCTCCTGCACGGACAGGGCGCTCACCATCTCCTTGACGTTCCCCGGCAGGAGCTTGCTGTTGCCGACGCCCTTCTCCCAGGACAGCAGCGCCATCACCGACGGATCCTGGAAGTCCTTGAGGAGCGTGTCGAACTTGAACGCGAAGTCGCGCAGCACGTCGTCCGTGATCGACGTGACCGTCTCGTCGTGCGGTTGCGGGGTGGATCCCATGAGTGCTCTCCTGCCGAGGTCTCGCTCGTACGTCGCTGCCGTCCGGCACGGAGAACGCGGGCCCCGCACCACGGGGTTCAGACCTGCCCGGGAACGACGGAACCCGGCGAGCCGGCGAGGGCGGCGGGCCGGGTTCCGGAGGGGGCTCAGCGCTGGAAGAGGTAGGCGCTCTTGCGGTCGCCGTTGCGGATGATGCCGTGGGCGTCCGCGAGCAGGTCCGCGCCCTTGTCGAACTGCTCCGAAAGCCTGAGGTCCAGATTGCTCACGGCCTGCTTGAACTCGGTGAACTCCTTCGCGGCCTCACCCGTGAACTCGGTCTGGATGGCGTCGAGGCGCTGCACGATCGTGTGGAGGGCCGAGTTCATGGTGGCGGCCACCTGCTTCATCTGCGCATTGGCGTCCTCCAGCGCCCCGTGCTTGATGTCCATGTTCATGTCTTCCATGCGCGTTCCTTACCGAGAAGAGGAGGGGAGGGAAGGGAAGGCGGCGGAGGCTCGGGAGGCACGCCGCCCTGGCGTCACTTGCTGAGGATGTCGTAGACGTCGCCGCTCCAGAGGTCCATGTTGGCCTCCGCCTCGCCCGCGGTGTCCGTCATGACCTTGCTGGTGGTGCCGACGGCGTCCAGGAGGTCCTTGTACTCGGCCATCACCGTGCGGTAGCCGCGCTGCCAGTTCTCGATCTTCGCGATGAACTTGGTGCCGGCGGTGGACTTCATGCTGTCCGCGACCTGCTGGGCGATGTCCTCGGACTGGGTGTAGGCCCGCTCCATGGTCTGGAGGTGCCCCTCCAGCTCGCCCAGGGTCTGGGTGAGCACCGCGGACGACACCTTGAGGTTGTCGTGGGGAATGTCGGTCACCTGATCTCCTTCGATCGTACGGTCGTGGGGGTTCCGGCAGGGGGAACGGGCCTTTCAGCGCCCGGGGTTCACCGGTCTCCCGGTGGACGCGACCGCTGCCGTCAGCTCTTCGGGTCCCGCCGCGCCGCTCCGGCGCAGACCGGATCCGCCGCGGCCCTGGCCGAGTCGACCACCCCCGCCGCGGCCAGGGCCGCCGGGTCGAGGGCCGGCCCCGAGGGCAGCATGGTCAGCAGCGTCGCGGGCACGCCCACCGCGACCGCGCCCCCGTAGCCCAGGGTCTTCGCGGACTCCGGTGTCGGCAGCGGGTACTTCACCCCGTTGTCCGCGACCAGGTACGTCGTCCCTGTCGCACCCGCCCCCGACAGCGCCCGCACCAGCGCGCCGCCGCCGGGCCGTACGGAGACCAGGTCCGCCGCACCGCACGCCGCCGTCACGCCTGGCTGCGGCGTCACGGGCCGGCCCGCGACCGCCGCCGCGTCGACCACGGTCACCAGGGTGCCGGGGCCGCCGTCCGCGGCGGGTCGCACCGCCGTGCACACGGCCTGCCCCGGGTCCGGCCGCACGAGCTCCGGCGGAGCCGCCGGAAGGCCGACGTCCGGCAGGGTCCCCGCCGGTGCCGCGTGGGCGGCCAGATCCGCCGCGCCCACCTCCACGGCGACCGCCGGCGCGCCCGCGTACGCCTCCCGCTGTGTGCGCGGGTCGCCCCGCAGCAGCTCGAACCGGGTGCGGTCCAGCGCCGCAAGCCCCTTCCGGGTCAGGACGTACGGCTCTGCGCCGGGGCCCGTGAACAGCCGGCCGATGCGGGTCTCCCGCCCGGCCAGGACGGGACCGGGCGTGCCGCGGCCCGCGATCTCCGGCAGGGCGAGGTCGGGTCCCGCCGGCAGCGAGTTGAGGTACGAGGACGCCACCGGGAACGGGGCGGACGTGCGGTAGCCGAGCGCCGCCCCTGCGCCCGCGCCGAGGCGCAGGCGCCGCCCCTGCCACAGGAGGTGCTCGGTGCCGTCCGAGGCGGCCACCAGCACCGCCTGTCCGGGTCCCGGCGCCCGGCCCGTGACGGCCGCGCCGACGGCCACCGACACGACCGGACCCGGCTCGCCGGTCCCCGCGGCCTCCGTCAGACCGCACACCAGCCAGTCGCCCCGGCCCAGCGCGGACGCGGCCGGGAGCCCGTCCGGCGCCCCCACGATCCCCACCGGCCCGCCGCGCGGCACCGCGCCGAGCGAGTTCAGCCCGACCTGCGTGACGGTCATCTTCTCGCCGGCCACCAGCCGGGCACTGGCCTGGTTGAGCACGGGCCGCAGCTCACCGCCGACGAACAGGTACCGGGCGCCCGTCTCCTTGACCACGACCAGCGTCCCCGGCTTGGCCCAGCCCGTCGCTCCACCGGGCCTGATCGCCCCGTACAGGCCCATGACGAGCGCGATCACCACGGCGATGAGCAGTCCGGAACGCACCCCCCGGGTGGTCCGGCGGGTCGGCAGGTCCAGGGCGTCGGGCTCGCCCCGCAGCATCCCCGCGCCGAGCCTGCTCATCACGAACAGGTGGGCCTGCACCTGGTCGCGTCTGGACTGCATGGGAACTCCTGGGGTGGGAAGGGGACGTCGGGGGTCGGGGTGTCGCCGGTCGGGCCGCTCAGCCGGTGAGCCCGCGCACCCACGCGAACACCCCGGCCTCGGCCAGCGCCAGCGGGAGCAGGCTCAGCGCCAGCGCACTGTGCAGCAGGTCGGCGGCCCGGCCCCAGTACGGCAGCAGCCGCCGCCCCGGGACCGTCCACGAGAAGATCGCGAGCGCCGCGGCGGCCGCGACCAGACCCGTCAGCAGCCCGAGCCGGCCCGACGCGCCGAGCGCCGCCGCCCAGCCGGCCGCGAGCAGGACCAGCCCGTACACCCCCGGCAGGATCAGGGCCAGCCGCTGCCACCGCGAGCCGACCTCCCGCACGTGCAGGACCAGCAGCAGCGACAGCACGGCCGTCAGCGCCACCGGTGCCCAGCCGGGCGCGGGCGCCATCAGCGTCAGGCAGCCGGCGCACAGGACGCCCGTCACCCCGTGGAAGGCGGTCAGATAGCCGTCGGCGACGGCGCTGCGCTCCACGACCTCCTGCGCGGGGTACGGCTCGATGTCCTCCTGCAGCTCCTCGGCCCGGCGCGGCAGCGCCGGCAGCCTCAGCCCCGAGAGGCGGAAGGCGAACCCCGGCAGGAACGCCCCGAACGCCACCACGAGCACGGCCGTCACCCCGGCCGTCTCCGAGGCCGACAGCCCCGCCAGGACCAGCGCCCCCGCCGACGACGAGGCGACCGCGGTGACGAGCAGCCCGAGGAACAGCGGCGCCGAGCAGGCCACGGACGCCAGCGCCAGGACCGACGCTCCCGCCGCCGCCGAGCCGCCCGCGAGCAGCCGGGCGCCCATCAGGCCGCCCTCCCCGGCCGGCACCAGCGCCCCGGCCAGCGCCAGATAGGGCACCGCCGCCGCGCCGAGCGCCGTACCCGCCCCCGCGTCGCCCACCGCCCGCGCCGCGCTCCCCGCGCCGAGGAGCAGCAGCATCCCGGTGCCCGCCGCCGCGACCACCCGCAGCGGCCCCAGGTCGCCGGAGAGCGCGAGGAGGACGAAACCCCCCGCCAGCGCGAGCAGCGCCACACCGAGCGCCAGGTGGTGGGTCAGTGCGGGGTGCCAGCCGTCGCCGCGCCGCTCCAGACCCGCCGCGACGCCGTCGACGACATCGTCGAAGTGCACCTCCGGAAGGGCCTCGCGGCGCATCCGCAGATAGAGGCGCTCGCCGTCGCGCAACCCGAGGGCCTCCGCCGTCCGCTCCTCGTCCAGCGGCTCCTCGCCGAGCCGCTGGAGCACCCAGCCGCCCGCCTCGACGGCCTTCTCGTC
The DNA here is from genome assembly GCF_055584185.1 of Streptomyces sp. NPDC104202. Lineage (NCBI taxonomy): Bacteria > Bacillati > Actinomycetota > Actinomycetes > Kitasatosporales > Streptomycetaceae > Streptomyces > Streptomyces sp. NPDC104202. The sequence goes on from NZ_JBVJMN010000056.1 coordinate 35,473, forward strand.
CAGATCGTCACCGGAGTACCCGACGATGGTCGGCAACAGGTCCGCCAGGGGGACGTCGGCCGGTACGGAGAGCTCGACCACCTTGTGCGGCCCGTGGAACCTCAACCGGCACAGCCCCGCCACCGCGCTACCGCTCACTGCCCGCGTGTCCTTCCTGCTGTCCAGCCGAGGCCGGAAAGCCCTCGGCGGACAGGGGAACGGAAGGACCCCGCCGACGGGTTCAGCCGCCCCCGGGCGGACCACCGCGCAGCGCGCGCACGAGCGCCTCGACACCCGCCTCGCCGTGCCGCGCCACGAGCACCGCGGCGAGGTCGGTCACCGACCGCCGTTCGCCCTCGCTCCAGCCGGCCGCCGACGGATGCTCCTCCACCACGAACGCGCGCGCGATCAGCCGCGCCCCGGGCTCCGGGACATCGCCCGGCGCCGCGGTCCCGAGCAGCCGGACGAGCGCGTCCACCACCGCCGACGCCGGGGCCGCCGGCACGTCGAGACCGGTCACGGCCCCGCCCTGCGCGTCCTCGACCCCGAGGCCGACGCCCGGCAGCCACGCCCGCAACAGCGCCCGCACCTCGTCCACCTCGTCGCCCTCGTCCTCGTGCACCGCTCTCCCCCCGACCCGAACCCGACGTGCGTGCGCACACCGCCTCGCCCACCCCGGCGACCCGCCCGGCATCCGCACGCGCACACCTCCACGACGATCCCTCCGTGCCGCAGTGGTCAACGCGCCCGTCCGCCGACCGGGTTCATCCGGCGTTCAGCGGAACCCACCGTACGGACGGGGTGAACCGTCCCGCACCACCCGTCCGTTCCCGACTGACGAGGAAACCGCGGAAAGTCGGCCGCCGGGCGGAAGCCGGGCGTGAGGAGCGTTGATCGTTGAGCGTGGTGCAAGTCAACCGCCCGCCGCGGCGGCCGGGACCCGAGATGCCCGACGGCGAGATCCAGCTCCAGGAGCCCCCGGGTCTGCCGGAGAAGCAGAACGGCATGGGCAGCATCATCACGATGCTGCCCATGGCGCTGTCCTCGCTCTCCATGGTCTTCATCTTCCTGCGCCCCAACGGCGGCATGATGACGTACATCGCCATGGGCACCATGGCCGTCTCCGCCATCGGCATGGTCGTCACCCAGATCATGCGCGGCAACGCCGACCGCAAGCAGGAACTCACCGGCGAACGACGCGACTACCTCCGCTACCTGGCACAGATGCGGCGGCAGGTACGCAAGGAGATCCTCCGCCAGCAGGAGGCCCTCGCCTGGCGCCACCCCGACCCGGCCGAACTGCCCGCCCTCGTCCGGACCTCGCGCCTCTGGGAACGGCGCTCCTCCCACCCCGACTTCAGCGACGTGCGCATCGCCCTCGGATCCCAGCGCCTCGCGGTGCGCCTGGCCCCGCTCGCCACCAAACCCGTCGAGGACCTCGAACCGCTCAGCGCCCACGCACTGCGCCGCTTCATCCACGCCTACGGCTCCATCGCCGACCAGCCCGTCGCCATCCACCTCCGCGGCTTCGCCCACGTCCTGATCCGCCCCTGCGACCGGTCCACCGACCCCGCCGAGGCCGGCCCACGGCCCGAGGGCGGCCCAAGGCCCGAGGGCGGTACCGCTCCCGCCCCCGACGACGACCGGCCGCGCGCCCTCGCCCGCGCGCTCCTCGCCCAGCTCGCCACCTTCCACGCCCCCGACGAACTGCGCGTCGCGGTCGTCGCCGCACCCGAGCGGCGCGCCCACTGGGAGTGGACCAAGTGGCTCCCGCACGCCCTGCACCCCCACGAGACCGACGGCGCCGGACCGCTGCGGCTCGTCGCCGGCAGCATCGGCGAACTGGAACAACTGCTGGGCGAGGAGTTCGGGGCCCGGCCCGCCTACGAGCCCGACGCCACCCCCAGCCGCGACGAGCCCTACACGGTGATCGTCCTCGACGGGGCCGTCCTCGGCTCCCCGCACCGGGTGGCCCTCGGCGGCTACCGCAACGCCACCGTCGTCGACGTGGGCTCCACCCTGGAATGGAAGCACGGCCGGCTCACCCTCCGCCTGCGGATCACCGGCACCCCCGGCGGCCCCGCCGCCCTGGAGATGGTCGGCGCCGACCGCAACCGCAAGGACCAGAGCACCCCGCTCGGCCTCCCCGACGGACTGACCCCCGCGGCCGCCACCCGGCTCGCCACCGTCATGGCGCCCTACCGCCTCGGCGACACCCTCGACACCGGCGAACCGCTGGAGACCGACTTCGACCTGGCCGGCCTGCTCGGCATCCCCGACCTGCACCGCTTCGACGTCAAGGAACAGTGGGCGCGGCGCAACCAGTCCAACAAGCTCCGGGTCCCTCTCGGCCTCGGCCCCGACGGCACCCCCATCGACCTCGACATCAAGGAATCCGCGCAGGGCGGCATGGGCCCCCACGGCATGCTCATCGGTGCCACCGGCTCCGGGAAGTCCGAACTCCTGCGCACCCTCGTCCTCGCCCTGGCCCTGACCCACTCCTCCGAGATCCTCAACTTCGTCCTCGTCGACTTCAAGGGCGGCGCCACCTTCCTCGGCCTCGACGGCCTGCCCCACACCTCCGCCGTCATCACCAACCTCGCGGACGAGGCCGACCTCGTCGACCGCATGCGCGACGCGCTCCACGGCGAGATGATCCGCCGCCAGGAGCTGCTCCGCGCCGCCGGAAACTACGCCTCCCTCCTGGAGTACGAGACCGCCCGGGCCGCCGGCACCCCGCTCGACCCGCTGCCCACCCTCTTCGTCGTCGTCGACGAGTTCTCCGAACTCCTGGCCGCCCACCGCGACTTCATGGACCTCTTCGTCATGATCGGGCGCCTCGGCCGCTCCCTCGGCGTCCACCTCCTGCTCGCCTCCCAACGCCTCGACGAAGGGCGTGTGCACCAGCTGGAATCCCACCTGTCCTACCGGATCGGCCTGCGCACCTTCTCCGCCATGGAGTCCCGCGGCGTCCTCGGCGTGCCCGACGCCTACCAGCTCCCCTCCCAGCCCGGCAACGGCTACCTGCGCAGCGACATCTCCACCCTCACCCGCTTCAAGGCCGCCTACGTGTCGGGCTCCTACCGGCCCAAGCGCCGCGCCACCGCGCGCCGTTCGGTGATCGAGGGCCAGGTCGTCGCCCTCGGCACCGAGTACGTCGCCCCGCGCGTGCTGCCCGCCGCCCCCGACCCGGAGGAGGAGACGCCCGCCGAGGCCACCGGGACACTCCTCGACATCGCGGCCGAACGCCTCGTCGACGCGGGTCCCCCCGCCTACCAGGTGTGGCTCCCGCCCCTCGACGTCCCACCCACGCTGGACGAACTGCTTCCCCCGATCGGCCCCGACCCCGAACTCGGCTTCACCGCCGAAGGCGACCTCCGCGGCACGCTCAAGGTCCCCGTCGGCGTCGTCGACAAGCCCTTCCAGCAGGTCCGCGACCTCCTCGTCGCCGACCTGGGCGGCGCCGACGGACACATCGGCGTCGCCGGCGCCCCGCAGTCCGGCAAGTCCACCCTCATCCGCACCCTCATGACGGCACTCGCCCTCACCCACACCCCCGCCGAAGTCCAGTTCTACTGCCTGGACTTCGGAGGCGGTGCCCTGTCCGGCCTGCGCGGCCTGCCCCACGTCGGAGGCGTCACCGGCCGCCACGACCCCGACCGGGTCGTCCGGACGATCGCCGAGGTCAACGCGGTCATCACCCGACGCGAGAAGTACTTCGCCGAGCACGGCATCGACTCCGTCGCCGCCTTCCGCCGCAGGAAGGCCGCCGGAGAACTCCCCGACGACCCGCACGGAGACGTGTTCCTGGTCATCGACGGATGGAACACCCTGCGCCAGGAGTTCATGGACCTCGTCCAGCCCCTCACCCTCATCTCCCAGCGCGGCCTGAACTACGGCGTCCACCTCGTCATCGGCACCACCCGCTGGGGCGAGATCACCGGCGCCCTCCGCGACCAGCTCCAGACCCGCTTCGAACTGCGGCTCGGCGACGCCGTGGACTCCGTCGTCAACATGCGCGCGGCCTCCAAGGTCCCCAAGATCCCCGGCCGCGGACTCACCGGCGAACAGATGCACTTCCTGTGCGCACTGCCCCGCATGGACGGTATCGGCACCGCACACGACCTCAGCGAGGGCGTCGCCGACCTCGTCGACGTCGTCGCCGACCACTGGACCGGCCCCCGCGCCCCCGAGGTCCGGATGCTGCCCCTCGTCCTCGACGCCGCCGACCTCCCCGCACCCCACGGCTCCCTGCGGATCCCGCTCGGCGTCGAGGAGAACGACGTCCAGCCCCTGTGGCACGACTTCTCCCAGGACCCGCACCTGATCGTCGTCGGCGACAGCGAGACCGGCAAGACCAACCTGCTCCGGCACATCGCCACCCAGATCATGCGGGCCTACACCCCCGACCAGGGCCGCCTGATGCTCGTCGACTTCCGCCGCGAGCTCTACGACACCGTGCCCGAGGAGTACCGCCTCGGGTACGCGGTCTCCGCGGACCCGCTCCGCCAGATGATCACCGGCGCCGGCAAGGCCATCGCCAACCGCGTCCCGGCCGCCGACATCACCCCCGACCGACTCCGGCTGCGCGACTGGTGGAGCGGCCCGGAGCTCTTCGTCCTCGTCGACGACTACGACCTCGTCGGCAACTCCCTCTCCGCCCATCCCTTCGCCGCCGTCCTCGACAACCTCGCCCAAGGCGCCGAGATCGGCCTCCACGTCATCGTCGCCCGCTCGGCCAACGGCGCCGGCCGCGGCCTCTCCGACCCCCTCCTGCGCAAGCTCCAGGACGTCAACACCCCCGCCGTCCTCCTCTCCTGCCCGCCCACCGAGGGCTACCTCTTCGGCGGTACGAAACCCAAGGTGCTCCCCACCGGACGCGCCCAGCACATCACCCGCCGCCGCACGGTGCAGCTCCAGACCCCCCTGCTCGACCCCGACGGCGGGACCCCGCAGAACGGACTCCCCGGATGACCACCACCCCCGCCACCGCGTCGGGCACCCACCCCGTCGGCCCCCACCTGGTCATCGCCTCCGAGGAGACCGCCGCCGCCCTCACCCCCGTCCTCAGCGCGCTGCCCCCGGTCCCCGGCGCCCTCCTCGTCCTCGCCGCCGCCCCGGACGCCGCCCCGGCACTCCGCCGCGCCCTGCCGGACCTCGTGCACCTCGCCACGGAGCGCGGCGCCACGCGCCTGATCCTCGGCGCCTCCGGCCTCGCCGCCCGCGGCCCCGACGGCACCCGTCCGGTCCGTACGGTCGCCGCGGCCGCCGCCTTCACGGTGATCGCCCCGGACGGCGTGGTCACCGTCGATCCGGACGGCACCCTGCGCCTCGCGGAACCGGGCACCTGGTGGCGGGCGGAACCGGGGGAGGAGCCCCGCGCACTGGGGGCGGGGTGGCCGCCGGAGCAGGCGACGGAGGCGGGGGAGGGGACGGAGGAACCGGCGGGACCGGAGACCGAGACGTCGGGTACGGAGGCCGGAGATCCCGAGCCAGGGGATACCGGGGGTCGTTCCGAGGCGCCGGACGGCCACGGGCCGGAGGGGCGGGAAACGCCGTCGCTGCCCCCGCCCCCCGCGCCCCCCGTGCCCGTGGTGGCGGTCTCCCAGGGGGGCGCCCACGGATACGCGGCGTCGCCGACGCCGACGCCCGCGCCCATCACCGTGCCGGCGACGACGCGGGAGTCCGGGGAGCGGGGGCTCCCTGCCGAGTCCGTGGAACCTGCCCGGTCAGCCGGTTCGCCGGCGTCGGCAGGGCCGGCCGGGTCGGAGAGGCCGCGGGGGCAGCAGGCCGGGGGCCGTCGTCCCGTCCCGGGCGGAGTGTGGCTGGGCGATCTCCCCGAAGCGGTCGAACCGCTGATCGGCGTCGCCCCGGACACCTTCCTCCTGGGCGTCGGCTCGCCCGCCCACCCCACGCTGCCCACCCCCGAACTCCTGGACCGGGTGCCGACGGACGCGGCGGACCACACGCACCTCCTCCTGGCCGCCCCGTGGGCCGCCCCGTCCGACCTCGTCGCCATGACGGCGGCCCTCGCGGACCGCCTCGACCGCACGGTACGGGCGGCGATCGGCCTGCCCGTACGGACGGCGGACGACCACGCCACCACCTATCTCGACGGCCGCGGCGCACCCACCTGGCAGCCGCCGCTGCTCGCACTCGCCGCCTCCCCGGTCCACCACCGCGTCGTGCCGTCCGCGTGGCTGGAGCCCTCGGGACCCGAGGGGACCGCCCCGGCCGTGTACGCGTGCCCGGACGCCGAAGGCTGGGCCCTGGAGCTCGTACCGGCGGGAGTCTGGCTGCGCCCCGCGGCCCCGGTCCGGGACACCCGCCCCCGGACATGGCGTCCCGACCCGTCCCACCCCGCCCTGATCGTGGGCGACGGGGAACGCCCGGTGGACCCCGTGCTCCGGGACGTACTGCCCGGCCTGCCGGCCGTGCTGCCGGACCTGGGCGCGACGGAGCCGTACGGTCTGCTGCTCCACGGCGACGCGACCGACGAGGACCGCCTCCGGCTCTGGGCCGAGGAACGGAACCTCCGCTGGCTGGGCTCCACGGGTTCCCACCCGCCGCCGGCGCGTGAGGCCGCCGCCGGCCCGGTTGCCGTGCTCACGCCCGTGCCCGTGCCCGAATCGGTCCCTGCGACCCCGAACGCTCCGGCGCTCGCCCCCGGCGCCTCGGAGGAACCGGAGTCGCCCGTGGAGGAGACAGCGGCGGCGCCGGCCCGGCAGACCCCGGAGGGCCGGGTTCCTCCCGAGGTCCCCGTCGTCCCGCCGGTGCCGGTCCCCTCCTCGACGCCGGACGGCCCGCCGAAGTCCGTCGTCCACGCGCCGACGCCGGGCGGCCGCAGCGGCCCGGACGACCGGGCGGCCCTGCGGGAACTCCTGGGCGAGAAGTACCACATCCTGGCCGGCAAGGCGGAGTTGCTGGCCTCGCGGCTTCCGTCGCTGCGCTCGCCGGCGCAGGAGGGCCTCAAGCCGGATCTCGTGGCCATCGCGCTCTACCAGGCCGACGCGTCGGACCCGGGGTCCCGCGCGGGTCTGGCCGAGGCGGGGGGGGGGGGGGGGGGCGGGGGTCCCCCCCCCCCCCCCCCCCTCTCTCCCCCCCCCCCCCCCCTCCCCCCCCCCCCCCCCCCCCCCCCCCCCCCCCCGGACCCTTCACCCCGCTCCTGCGCTGTCTGGAATCGGGCCTGCGCCGCCTCCCCGGGCACTACGGGGCGGTCATGCTCGCGGTGCCGGCCGAGCGGGTGCCGCTGGACCGGTACGTGCCGGGCGCGGTCCTCGTCGAGCCCGCGGCGGTGGCGACGGTCCCCGCGTGCGACGTGGAGCTGGAAGGCACGGTCGAGTTCGGCATCTGGTCCACCACCGGCCGCCGTACGTCCGTCTTCGCCGGCTCCGACGACGAACCGGAAGTGGTCTTCCCTCCGGGCACGGCCTTCTCGGTCCTGGACCTCCACCTGTCGGAGGACGACACGGCGCCGATCCGCGTCCTTCTCCGCGAGATCTCCCCCGCGGAGACCGAAGGCCCCGACGACCGCTCCCGCAAGCGCGACGAACAGGCCCGCACCCGCCTGACGGACTGGTTCGCCCGCCGGGACATGCTGGAGCCCTCCGACCGCCGCCCGCTCCCGCACCCCACCCGCTTCCACGTGGCCCCGGGAGGCTCCCTGGGCTGAGGGCCGCGTGGTGGCGGCGATGTCCCGCACACCGGCGCACGCCTCTCGGGAGCCGGCGGGAGAGGTGGGGGCGTGGCGTGGTCGGCGGGCACGGCGATCGTCAGCCGAGCAGGGCCCTCGGGTCGAAGGTCACCCGGATGCGGGTGATCCTCCCGTCCTCCACGTGCGTCCAGTTGGCCGTCGGGGTCGGCGGGGCGCCGGTGGTGTGCAGGTCGAACCAGGTGATCACGTCGGTGTCGTCCGCGACGCGCGCCTGCACGTCGATCCGCTCCAGGATCTGTCCCAGGCCGCGCAGGCCGTCCAGACACTCCTCCACGCCGGACGCGCGGCCGAGTGTCCCGACGAAGTCGACGTCGTCGGCCAGCAGGCCGCGGAGGGTGCCGAAGTCGCCCGCCTGCCACGCGGCGAAGTACTGCTCTGCGATCTGTTCCGGAGTGCTCATGCGACCAAGGGTTCCGGAGAGTGATCCATACGTCCAACAGATGATCCGGATGATGCGTATCATCCATGGTGATGGAACTGCACCAGCTGCGCTATCTCACCGCGGTCGTGGACGAGGGGACGTTCACCGCCGCGGCCGCCCGCCTGCACGTCAGTCAGTCGGGGATCAGCACACAGATCGGGAAACTCGAACGAGAGCTGGGACAGCGGCTCCTGGAGCGTTCGGGGCGCCGCGTCCTGCTGACGGCGGCGGGTGAAGCGGTGCTGCCGCTCGCCCGCGAAGTGCTGGAGACGCTCGACACCATCGAGCACACGGCGTCCCGGTTCGCGCAGGGCGTCCGGGGACGAGTGCGCCTCGGCATGATCGCCGGCTGCTCCGTCCCCGCCTTCCTCGACGCCGTCGCCGACATCGGCCGCACCCACCCCGACATCACCCTGAGCCTGCACGAGGACGACTCCCGCGCCCTGCGCGCACAGGTCCTCACCCGCTCGCTCGACCTCGCCCTGGTCGCCTTCGCCGGGGGGACCGAACCCGATCCGGACATCGACGTGATCATCGACGAACCGATCGCCGCGGTGGTGCCCGAGGGACATCCGACCGCCCGCGCGTCCCTGCGGCTGGCCGACCTCCAGGGCGAGAAGGTGCTCTGCCTGCCGCACGGCACGGGCATCCGCGAGGCCTACGAACGGTCGTGCGCCGCCGTCGGCCTCCCGCCACGCGTGGACATCGAGGCCAGTGCGCCGCAGACCCTCCTCGGCCTCGCCCGCCGCGGCGCCGGCATCGCCGTCCTGAGTCCCTCCTCCGGCGCCGGACCCGGCACCCGCACCGTGCCCCTCACCGACGCCGCCACCCACGCCTGCCTCGGCCTGGCCGTGCGCCCCGACCAGCGTTCCCCGGCAGCCCGCCTCGTCCTGACCCGCCTCCGCGCGGCGCTCGTGCCCTGATGCCGGGGGAGGTCCCGCTCCTGGGCACGACGGGCCCCGCTCAGTTCAGCTGTTCGGCGAGCCCCACGATGATGCCCTCCGGGCCGCGGACGTAACAGAGCAGATAGACGTCCTCGAACCGGGCGATCTCCCCGAGGAGTTCGGCGCCGTGCGGGCGGAGGCGGGCGACGGTGTCCTCGATGTGGTCGACGGCGAACATGACGCGGTGCGTGCCCAGGACGTTGTGCGGGCGGTCGCGCGGCTCGGGGATGATCGGCGCCGGATTGAGGTACTTCGCCAGTTCGAGCCGGCTGTGGCCGTCCGGGGTCCTGACCATCGCGATCTCGCAGCGGACGCCGTCGAGTCCGGTGCACTGGTCGGCGAAGAGGCCCTCGACCTCTCCCCGCCCCTCCAGTTCCATGCCGAGCTCCAGGAAGAACGCGACGGCCGCGTCCATGTCCTCGACGACGATGCCCACGTTGTCCATCCGCTGAATCGCCATGCCGATGTCTCCTTCTTCTCCGTGCTGCCGGTGTGACCGCCGATTGTTCCCGGGACGGAGCGGCAGCGGCGTTCTCGACATCCGCGGACCATGAAACTCCGGAGAATCCGGATCCGGACAGCCCGTCGCCGTGTCGGCAGCTGAGGCAACGCGCACGCACCCAGCAGGGTTTGAGTAGCGCTACTCAGGTGCCGGCAGCCGCCCCCGACAGATGATCGAACCGTCGCCGACACGGTGCAGCCCATCCGCTCAGGAGGAATCGATCATGCGAGACAGCCGCCCCCGCGCCCTCGTCCGCCTCTCGTTCGCCAACCCGGCCTCGCTGGTCTACCTCGGCCTGGTCGCCGTCGCGGCCCTCCCCATGGCGTTCGCCTCGCTGAACGACGACTCCGGCTTCGCGGCCGTCTGGGTCCTCCTGCTGACCGCGCCCACCAGCATGCTGCTACTCCTCCCCGACGTCGCGAACGGCGACTCCGGCCTTGCCACCGCGTACTTCATCGCCGCCCTGGCCCTCTCCGCCCTGTTCCACGCCTGCCTCCTCGGCCTCGCCTACCGGGCACTCCGCGGAAACCCGGCCCGCCAGGCCCGCGCCGGCGCATGAGACCCTCCACCCCGGCCATGTGGTCGTCGGCACCTGGTGGACGCCGCGTCAGGGCGTGGAGGTCCCCGTCGTCACGGCCTGCCAGGTGCCCCCGTCCACCCGGTAGACGGTCACGGGGCGGTGGACGGGGTCGCCGTCGCCGTCGAAGGCGACGGGGCCGGTGACGCCGTCGAAGGCCAGCTGTTCGACGGCCGGCGGCAGTTTCGCCCGGGTGTCGCCGGCGAGGGTGCCGCCCTCGGACTTCGCGACGGACCTGACCGCTTCGATGAGGGCCCAGGTCGCGTCGTAGGCGTAGGGGCCGTACCAGCCGGGTGGCTGGGCGTAGCCGGCCTTCTCGTAGCGGGCGAGGAAGTCGCGTCCGGCCGGGGAGCCGGTGGCCGGTGCGCCGATCTGGGTCGCGAGGTCGCCGTCGGCCTGGGGGTTGCCGGTGAGGTAGGACTGGTCGAAGATGCCGTCGCCGCCCATGAGGGGGACGGTGACGCCTGCCTGCTTGAGCTGCCGGGACAGCGGGGCCGCGGTGTCGTAGTAGCCGCCGAAGTAGACGGCTTCGGCCCCGGAGGAACGCACCCGGAGGGCGAGGCCGGCGAAGTCGCGTTCCGCGGGGTCGACTTGCTCGGTGCCGACGACGGTTCCGCCGAGCTTCCTCCAAGCCGCGGTGACGCCGGAGGCGACGGCGGCGCCGTGGGGGCCGGCGTCGTCGACCACGTAGAGCTTGGTCTTCCCGGCGTCGTGCAGGTACCGGGCGGCGAACGGCCCCTGGTCGACATCCGTGCCGACGGTCCGGAAGTAGGTCCGGTGCGGACGGCCTCGGGTGCCCCTGGCCCAGTCGGGGCCCAGTGTCAGCGCGGGGTCGGTGTTGCCCGGTGACACGTTGACGACGCCCGCGCGGGCGAGCGCCGGCACCATGGTGCGGGCGACCGTGGAGTTGAGCGGGCCGACGACGCCGACCAGCTTGTCGTCGGACACGAAGCGGGCGGCGAAGGACGCGCCCTTGGCGGGGTCCGCCTCGTCGTCCACGACCGTGAGCTCGAAGGTGACGCCGGGGACGTGCCCGGTCTCGTTGGCGGTCCTGACCGCCAGTTCCGCGGAGTTCCTCACACCGGCGCCCATCGAGGCCAGCCCGCCGCTGAGGGGCGCGTCCAGCCCGATCCGCACCGTGACGGAGGACGCCGCCGGCCCGCTGCCGCCGGCCCCGCCGCCCCGGGGGGCGTCGTCACGTGTGAGGGACCACGTCAGCAGGGAACCCGCGGCGAGCACGGCGAGCGCCGTCCCCAGGACCGCGGAGCGCCGGGTGAGGCCCCGCCCTCCCGCGGGCGCCCGCTCTGCCCGCTCCGGGGGAACCGCCGCGCCCCGCGTGGGCGGCTGCCCGTCCGGGGTGTCCGGGGGTACGACGACGGGCGGCGCCGTCGGCGGGTCCGGCACGGGGCGGGGCGCGCGGCCCGCGCCCGGCCCGGAGGAGTCCGGGACCGTGGGGGTCGGTACGGACGGCGTCGGCGCGGGAGGCTGCTTCGGCATCGTGGGGAGGGAGGACCGCTCCACCCCCGCGTCCGGTGGCGAAGCCGCCTCAGGACCGGGGGAGGGAGCCGGAGCAGAACCGTCGTCCGGTCCGGTCTCCCGCGCCGGGCCCGGTCCGTGGCCCGCGTCGGTACCGGTCGGGGCGGAACGCAGTACGTCCCCGAGCATCGCCGCGGCCTCCGCGGCGGCCACGCGCTCCGCAGGATCCTTGGTGAGCAGCGCGTCCAGCAGCGGCGCGAGGGGGCCCGCGTGGACCGCGGGCCGGTGGGGGCGGGTGAACACGGCCACGGCGAGGGCGTGGAGACCCTCCGCCTCGAACGGAGGGTGTCCCTCGACGGCGTGGTACAGGGTGGCGCCCAGGGCCCACAGGTCGTTGGCCGGGGTCGGGCGCTTGCCGTCCAGCTGCTCCGGCGGCATGTACTGCGGCGTGCCGATGACGATCCCGCTGTGGCTCAGCTTGGTCGTGGCGTCGGCGAGATGGGCGATGCCGAAGTCGGTCAGGACGACGCGGTCCTTGGCCAGGAGGACGTTGTCCGGCTTGATGTCGCGGTGGACGATCCGCGCCGCGTGCGCCTCGGTCAGGGCGTCGAGCACGGCGGCGCCGATCTCCGCCACGCGCCGTACGGGCAGCCGGCCGTGGCTGCGGATCGCCGCGGCCAGGGACTGGCCGCGGACCAGCTCCATGACGATGACCGGGGCGCCGCGATGCTCCACGACGTCATGGACGGTGATGACCCCCGGGTGGCTGAGAGTGACCGCCGCGCGTGCCTCGCCGGTGAACCGCCTGAGCAGCGCCTCACGGTCGGCCTCGTCCATCCCCGGAGGGAAGAGGATCTCCTTGACGGCGACCTCGCGGCCGAAGAGCTGCTGGTCCAGGCCGCGCCAGACCCGGCCCATCCCGCCCTGGCCGATGCGTTCGACCAGCTGGTACCGGCCGGCGATGAGTTCGTGGTGGTGCTCCGTCACGCGCACACTCTAGAACCTGTCGGGCCGGTCAGGTGACGGAAAGACGGCTTGATCACGCCCCTGGAGACGAAGGGGCCGGGCGGCGGCCATCGGCCGCCGTCACGACCGTCGCCGGGCCCGCCGGCCCGACCCGCGTCACGACGTGCCCATGGCCGGCGTCACGGCCCGCGCCAGAGGTTCGCGAAGGCCGCGTTCTCGATGGTCCGCCGCTGGCGGACGGCCTCCAGTTCCATGACCGCGTCGTGCACGGCGGCGACCACGGCCGTCACCGCGTCGTCGTCGAGCCCCGGCTCCTCGTCGGACGGTTCGCCACCGATCCCCACGACCGAGGCGAGGGCCGTCAGAACGGGTTCCCGCCGTTCCCAGCGGTCGACGGCCCCGTGACGCGCCGGGGTGTCGACCGCCTCCACGCGCCGCGCGCCGAACGACAGGCGGCCGACGGCCTTCGGCGTCAGCTCACCGTCCTCCTCCAGCGCCGTCTGGTAGGTGGCCGCGAGGTCCTTGCCCCGACGCCACAGCCAGTCCTCGACACGCTCGTACGGCGTCCGGCGGACGATCCGCGCGCCCGCCTCGCCGAGGAGCCGGTCGCCGGGGGCCGGCGCCTCGCCCGGCGCGAGGACGTCGCCGTCCAGGGCGAGGACCCCGGCACCGAGGAGGTCGATCAGCTCGGCACCCGCGAGCGCGAGCGACAGGTCCCCCTGTCCGACGGCCCGCTCCCGCCCGGAGTCCATCGCGACGATGAACAGGTCTTTCGCCGTGGTCATGAACGGCTCCCCTCGGAGACATCGACGAAGGCGCGCCCCGCCCGCTGCCCGGCCCAGGAGGCCGTCGCCGCTCGTGCACGCCGCCCTTGCCAGTATCGTCCCGTCCGGTCGCTCCCGTCACGGAGTCCGCCGAATCGCGATCAACGGGTGTCCCCGCGCACAGGGGGCGAGGCGGTCGGGGGTGACCCGCGCCCGAAGCCACCTCGTCCCTCACGGCAGGGCGATGTCCCCCCTCGACGCGGCGTGCTGTTTCCGCATGATCCGGGCCACGTGGTGCTCCACGGTGCGGGTGGACAGCACGAGGCTCTCGGCGATGTCCCGGTTGGCGCGCCCCTGGACGACCAGACGGGCCACCTCCTCCTCGCGCGGGGACAGCCGGTCGCCGTAGCCGAGACGGCCCCGGCGGTGCGTGGTGACGATCGCGTGGCGGCGCAGAAGCCGCTGGCAGCGGGCGACGTCCCAGCGGGCGCCCAGCCGCCGGTAGACCTCCACGACGTCCTGGACCCCCTGGGCGGCCGCCTCTCCGTGCAGGTCGAGCAGACAGCGCCCGCGGGCCTCCGCGGCGCGGGCGGCGTCGAGCGGGCGGTCGAGGAGCCGCCACCGCTCCTCCGCCTCCGCCAGCAGGGCGACGGCCTCGTCGGGCCGGCCCGCGGCCTCCGCGAGCAGCGCCCGGCACACGGTGAGCGCCGCGCGGGCGGCGGGCGCGTCGGTGTCCGCGGAGCCCGCGGCGAAGTCGGCGACGAGCCGCCGGGCCCGCGCCGTACGGCCGCTGCCGTGGAGGGCCTCCACCGCCACGGGCAGCACCTCGCTCGCCCACACCCAGCCCCGCGTCCGTTCGATCCGGCGCAGTACGTCCTCCACGGCCTCGCACGCCTGCCCGGGCCGTCCCGCCTCCAGGTGGACGCGGGCCGTGGCGGCGGCCGACGAGGTGAGGATGAAACCCGTGTCGTAGCAGGCGGTGCGGGCGGCCTCCGCGAGGTCGTGGCGGGCCCGGGGGACGTCGCCGAGCACGTGCAGCGACGTCAGCGCGCGCACCAGCATCGCCTCGGCGGTCAGGTCGGGTATCTCCCGGTAGAGCCGGGCGGTGCGGTCGGCGGCCGCGTGCAGACCGTCCCAGCGGCCGCCGTGCCAGGCGAGGACCAGCCGGGCGGTCTCGACGAGCCCTTCCAGGTACGGACTGCTGCTGTCGGCGAGACCGGCGACGGCCCGGTCGAGGAAGTCCCGCGCCCGCGTGCCGTGTCCGAGCGCGCTGGCCGCGTGCGCCAGGTTGGTCCAGCCCCGGGCGTGGTGCGCGGCCTCCATCGCGGATGCGGCGGGCCCGCGCAGCGCCTCCGCGGCGTGCCAGGCGCGCGGGTCGCCCACGAGCATCAGGGCGGTGGCCCGGTTGGCGGCGATGGCGGCCCGCGCGACCGGATCGGTGACCTGCTCCGCGAGAGCCTCTCCGCGGTCCAGCCAGTGCCGGTGCCGGTCGACGGGCCAGCCCTGGATGGAGGGGATGGCGGCGACCGCCATGGCCCGCGCCGCGGTCTGCGGATCGGACGCCTCCAGGTCGGGAATGGCGCGGGCGACCTCTTCGAGGCTGTCCAGCGCCCCTCCGGTCTGGTTGCGCAGGACCACACTGAGGTGCAGCCGGATCTCGCCCCGCAGGCGAGGCGGCGGATCGTCCTCGTCGAGGACCGTGCGCACGGCGGCCACCACCTGCTCGCCGGCCCGCGCCAGTTGGGCGGTGCGGGCCAGCTTCGCGGCGGTGCGCACCCGTCCCCCGGCCCGCGGGTCCTCCTCGACGGCCCGGGTGTACAGCCGGGTGGCGGTGGCGTAGTCGCCGGTGGCCGCCGCGCGATCGGCGGCCACCACCAGACACCTCAGCCCCTCGCGTACCTGTCCGGCGGCCGTGTACAGCCGGGCGAGATCGACCAGGGGCACCGGCCCGTCACCTCCACGGTGCAGGACGCGGGTCGCGCGCAGACCGAGCCGTGCCACCCGCGGACCCGGCACCCGCGCCAGCGCGGCCCGGCGGTCCAGCGGGTGCCGGAAGGACAGCGACGCCCCTTCGGCCCGGAGCACGGACCGCCGTACGCACGCGTCGACCGCCGCCGCCGCCGGCCCGGGGGGACACTCCGCCACCTCGGCGAGGACGCCCACGGAGGCCGGCCGGTCGAGCACCGCCGCCGCCTCGACGATCCGCCACGCGTCCGCCGTGAGGGGCGCGCACCGACGGGCGAACTCCCGGGCCACCCGCCCCGGCACCCCCGCCTCCCGCACGGCCGCCGGCGCCGCGCCCCCTCCCGTGCCCTCCTCTCCGTCGGCCGACAGCAGCTCCCCGGTGTCGTCGAGGAGAGCGCCGGCGGCTCCGGGCAGGCCACCGGACAGCTCGTGCACGAGCGCCGCGAGCTCCGGCACCTCCTCCGGCCGCACCCGCGGGCACCGCGCCGCCCACAGGCGGACGAACTGCTCCGTCTCCTCCGGACCCCAGGGGCGTACCCGGATCTCCTCGTACCGCCCCGCGGCCGGGGTACGGACGCCGAGGACCGGCAGCCCGGGGGCGGCGTCCTCGGTCACGACCAGGCGCAGGCCGGCGGGCAGGTCGCCGGTCAGCCGGTCGAGCAGCCCGAGCGTCGCGGCGTCGGCGAGGTGGACGTCCTCCAGGACCAGCACGGTGTCACCGAGCGAGGCGAGCAGCGCGCTCACCGCTCGGGGCAGCAGTCCCCGGCGCACCTCCGGGTCCGCGGCCGAGGCGGGCGGGTCCGGCAGGCGGTCGGCCACCTCGGGCACGACGAGCCCCACGACCCCGGCGACCGTGGGCATCCGCCCGGCCGGGCCGGGAGCGTAGGGGAGTTGGGCCAGGGCCGAGGTGACGGCCTCGAAGGGCAGCGGCTCCGCGCCGTCCGGGCACCTTCCGCGCAGCTGGGTCCACTCCGCGAACTCCGCCCCGCCGAGCACCTCGTCCACCAGCCGCGACGTCCCGGCCCCGGCCTCCCCGCGCATGACGACGACCCCGCGCCCCGCGCGCAGGGCCGCCCGGAACCGCCGTGCCTCCTCGTACCGGCCGACGAACCCGGGCCCCTCGGACCGCACTTCGCCGTGTGGCGCATCGAAGGGACGTCTCTCCACGGCTCCGCCTTTCGCCGGTCACGCACCCGGTGGCTCCGTCGGACGTCGTGGCGGCCCCCGGGGGACCGGACTCCACGCCTCGCAGTGCGGGCGTGGCCGCGGCGTCCGTCGGGCAGGTGGGTCTACCCGCAGGTGGTCTACCGGCAGCGGGGCCGCCGTCGCAATAGGGGGCGACTACCCAGGGAATGCCGCCGCCCCCCGTGGTCTCCGCCGGACGACGGGCAGCGACCGCCGTCCCCACTCTTTGGGTAGCGCTACGCATTGCTGGCCTCCTCCCGGGTGACCCAAGCTCTGGGCGGTCCGGTCGCGCCGTCCCCGTCCACCACGGTCCCCAACCGCCGGAGGCACGGGGTGGCAGCACCCCACGCAGTCGTACGGCGCGACCGGGTCCGTGCGCCGCGGAGCCCGCTCCGTACGCCACGTCACCCCGTCCCGCCGTCCCGGGCGCCGCCACCACAGGCGCCCGAACGACCGCCTCCGGCCGACGGATCGTCACGGTCCGCACCCAGACCGCCGTCTCGGCCGACCGGCGGCCACCCTCCGGGCGCGCCCTCCCACCCCTGACGGAGCGCGCCCGGAGCCACCGACGGAACGGATGCCGCCCCTCCGGACGCAGTGCCCGGTCCGGACACCTCCCACGAAGGAAGCAGTCATGGAGTTCGACGCTCGCGCCCTCCGGCGCCTGCTCGCCATCAGTACCAGTGCCGCCTTGCTCGCCGTGGCCTCCGCGACCACCGCGGCCACGGCCGCGCCCACACCGCCCGGCGGCGGGGAGAACCGCATCGTCGGCGCGGACCGGCCCGGCGCGGTCGAAGGCTCCTACATCGTCACCTTCAAGGGCTCCGTCACCCCGGCCGACGTGCCCGCCTCCGCCCGCGCCCTGGCCAAGCGCCACGCCGGCAGCCTGCGCTACACCTACACCGCCGCCCTGCGCGGCTTCGCCGTCCGCATGACGGAGAGCCAGGCCCAGGAACTGGCCGCCGAGCCCAGCGTGGCCCGCGTGGAGGCCGACGGCGTCGCCTACGCGGTCGACACCCAGCCCTCGCCGCCCTCCTGGGGCCTGGACCGCGTCGACCAGCGCAGCCTTCCCGTCGACAAGAGCTACACCTACGGCACCACCGCCTCCAACGTGAACGCCTACATCGTGGACACCGGCATCCGCATGAGCCACCGCGACTTCGGCAACCGCGCCGTCAGCGGCTACGACTTCATCGACAACGACTCCAACGCCTCCGACTGCCAGGGGCACGGAACCCATGTCGCGGGCACCGTCGGAGGCGGCTCCTACGGCGTCGCCAAGGGCGTCAAGCTCATCGGCGTCCGCGTGCTGAACTGCCAGGGCACCTCCGGCGACACCTGGGCCCCGGTCCTCGCGGGCATCGACTGGGTCACCAAGAACGCCGTCAAGCCCGCCGTGGCCAACATGAGCATCGGCGGCGGAAAGACCCAGTCGGTGAACGACGCGGTCGCGGCCTCGATAGCCTCCGGCGTCACCTGGGTCGTCGCGGCCGGCAACAACAACGCCGACTCCTGCTCCTACTCCCCGTCCTCCACCCCGTCGGCCATCACGGTCGGCGCCACCAACAGCCGCGACGCCCGCGCCACCGGCTGGTCCAACGGCCAGGGCTCCAACTACGGCACCTGCCTGGACATCTTCGCGCCCGGCGACAGCATCGTCTCCACCTCCAACTCCGGCGACACCGCCTCCCAGACGATGAGCGGCACCTCCATGGCCGCCCCCCACGTCGCCGGCGCGGCCGCCCTGCTGCTCGCCGCCAACCCGACCTGGACCCCGGCCCAGGTCCGCGACAAGCTGGTCGCCGACGCCACGCCCGACAAGGTCACCGACGCCCGCACCGGCTCGCCCAACAAGCTGCTCTACACCGGCACCGGCGGCACCACCCCGCCGCCCACCGGCAAGAAGTTCGAGAACACCGACGACTACCAGATCCGCGACAACGCCACCGTCGACTCCCCGCTGACGGTCACCGGAGTCACCGGCAACGCCCCCTCGAACCTCGCCGTCACCGTCGACGTCCGCCACACCTACCGCGGCGACGTGAGGCTGGAACTCGTGGCCCCCGACGGCACCGCCTTCGTCCTCAAGGACTACAACTCCGACGACAGCGCCGACAACATCCAGGGCACCTTCACCGTCAACGCCTCCGGCGAGTCCGCCGACGGCACCTGGAAGCTCCGCGCCACCGACAACTGGACCAACGACACCGGCTACGTCAACGCCTGGTCGCTCCAGTTCTGACCCGCCGGCCTCCCGCGTGAAGCGGGTCCCCGCCCCGGCGGCGGCCCGGTTCCCGGCGCACTCCGCCGTGAACCGGGCCGCCGCGCCGCGTTCCGGGATCAGCGCCCGGAGATGCGGACCACCCCGGTCTCCGTGCCCTGGTAGAGCGTGCCGTCCGGAGCGGCGGTCCCCCGCATCTGCAGGGGGTTGTACACCAGCCCTATGCCCAGGTAGGAGCTGCTCAGCAGGCTGCCGGTGGCCGGATCGACGACGGCGTGGTGGTACTGGGCGAAGGTGTTCAGGCCGGCACTGCCGGTGGGACCGGTCACGGAGACGGTGTAGATCTTCCCGTCCGCCAGCGAGAGGCGGGGCAGCGCGGCGGACTTCACCGGACTGTTCCACACCACCGCGCACCCCGTCCCCCGCGCGTCGACGTCGATCCGGCTCAGACCGCCGTCGAAGTTCGCCGAGGAGGGCTGACTCGCCGGAGCGCCCTCGGGCAGGGCCGGGTAGGGGTAGCCGTACGTGTTGGTCACGAAGACGCTCCGGCCGGAGGCGATCACGGCGTCCTCCGTGCCGCTGCGGGCGTACTGCGTGAGCACGGGGACGCGGCAGACCGGCTCGGGCCCACCGGACACCCGGTAGACGAGCAGGTTGCCGTGCGGGTCGGCGTTGTCGACGATGGTGACGTACTCGGTGCCGTCCTCCGGCCCGAAGAACGCGGGGGTGGTGCCGGTGCCCCAGCTCAGCTGACCGGGCTTGCGGGCCGGCCCCCGGTCGTAGGGGGCCCGCCACTCCACGACGGGCGTGCCGTCGGGACCGGCGCTCAGCAGGTAGAGGGCGTGGTCGGTGGCGACCGCGGTGCGCCCCGGGACGGTGGAGATGCTGTTCTGGACGCCCTCGCCCGTACGGATGGTGCGCACCGCGCCGGTGCCGGTGTCGGCGGTCCCGATCACCCCACCGCTGGTGGCGAACCAGACCCTGCCGTCCCAGGCCGGCGTGAGGCCCACGATGTCGTCTCCCGGGGGCACGGCGGCGCCGAGCGGGGTGGACTCGTCGACGCGCAGGGTCCAGCCGGACCCGGTGCGGTGATGACCGATGCGGACGAGGTCGTCGTTCCCGTCGACGACGACGAGACGGTCGGCGTTGTCGAGGTAGGCGTAGACACCGCCGAAGAGGGCGCCCTTGGGCAGGGCGAGCGAGGCCAGGTCCGCTCCGGTGTCGGGATCGAGCAGGTGCACCGTCGGCGTCTGGCCGAAGAGGGTGGTGCAGAGCGAGACGACGTAGCCGTCGCTGCCGACCACCACGGTGGGGCAGGCCGACGCGAGCGCCGTACGGGAGTAGTCGACCTTGCCCGTTCCGGGGCCGGGGTAGGGCGTGGTGCCGCTGGAGGCGCTGTCCCCGTGCATGGTCGCGGCGCCGTTGGCCGCGGTGGCCGGGTTCTGCGGCGGCTGCGGACCGTACGCGAAGGCCCGGTCGGCGGCCGAGGCGCCCCCGAGGCCGACGGCGCTCAGGGCCACGGCGAGGGAGAGGGCGAGCACGGCGAGGCGCCCGCCCGCAGGCAGGGAGGTCGGCATCAGAGGTCCTCAGGAAGGGGGAGGGGGAGGACTGCGGGGCACTCGGCCGCAGCGGTGACGCGCGGCACGGACGGCGCCGGGATGCCGGTGCCGCGGCCCCGCAGGAGGCCGACATCGTGGGATCGGTCCAGGGGGGCGGCGACGCCGGGGGTGAAGGCCCCGCCCGGTTCCGGGGGCGGTTGCCCCCGGAACGCTCTCAGGCCGTGACGCTAGCCCCCGCCCGCCCCTCCTGGACGGGCTCCGGGCACCCTGCCACGACCTGTTCATGCAGTTCACGCGCCCGCAGCACGCGTGCAACACGGTGGCCTGAGGACGGCGGGGGGTGACCGGACGGGCACGGGCCCGGGCGGGTACGCGGACCGGTCACGCCCCGGGGGTCAGATCCGTGTCGACAGGGGGACGGTGATCTGCTTCAGCCAGGAACCGGCGGAGAAGTCACGTGCCCTGACGACGACGCGGTCCCGGTGGACCTCGACCTGGAGACCCTGGTTGAACGTGCCGGGGACGGACACCTCCCCGCCCTTTCCGTCGTCCGTGTAACCGGTCTGCACGGCACCGGTGTTGATCACGGAGAACCCGTCCAGGTTGGCGGTGCCGGGCACGACCCTGCGGACGTACCAGTCGGACAGGCCCAGGTCCCAGTGCGTGTGTCCGCAGAAGAGGAAGACGTCGCGATGGCGGCCCAGGATCCCCAGGAGCCGGTCCGCCTGGAGGTAGTCGCGCGAGTAGAGCTGGTTGTGGCTGCCGGACACCGTGTTGGGGAGCGGGTGGTGGGTGACGACCATGACGGGCTTGCGGTGGCGGGCCCAGTACGCGAGACGCTGTTCGAGCCAGGCGAACTGCGCCTCGCTGATCCACACCTCGTCCCACAGCTTGGGGTCGTGGTAGTGCATGTACTTCTCGGTGCCGAGGCTGAGCACGGGAACGCCGCCGAAGGAGTGCTCGGCGTACACGGTGTTGCGGCCGGCGAACCCGTAGAAGCTCCTGAACAGCGAGTCCTCGGTGGCGCCGTTGGGCCAGGTGGCCTGGGCCAGCGTCGCCGGGTCGAGCCACTTGGGCACGTAGAACTCGTGGTTGCCGATGGCCCAGGCGACCGTCCTCGGCCGGGTGTGCCGGGCGAGTTCGGTGGAGACCGCCGCGTACTCGGCGTCGTACCCCCGCGGCGTGATGTCACCCGCGACGGCCAGCCCCGAACTCCGCGGATTGGTGCGGTTCATGTCCTCCAGCGCCACACCGAGGTCCCGGAGGTCGCCCTGGATGTCACTGATGACGTTGAACGTGGTGACGGGCCTCCTGGCACCGGTGTGCGCGGGCGCCGCCGCGCCCGCCGGTATCTGGGAGGCGGCGACCGCGCCCACCGCCCCTGTCGCGACGGTGAGCAGAGATCTGCGATCCACGGAGTTTCCTCTCGTACGGGCGGCGGTCACCTCCGGGCGCTTGTGGCATCCCGTCGGCTCAGGACCCGCGCCCCCGTGTCCTGAAACCACCGCTCTGTGAACTAGACCCGTTATGGATACGCAATCTGGACCACCGTTCCCCCGCGTCCGGATGGCCACGGAATGAACGAATCCGGACGGGTGCTCCGCGCGAGGCCGGGGCCCGCCGAGCCGTCTCCTCACGGGGACTGTCGCCAGGGCCGTTTGTTCGAGCCGTCACGGGCAAGACGGGGCCCATGAGAGGCATCGACTCCGTCATCAGAACCGTGGCCCACGTGTTCGCGGGCATCCTGGTCGCCTGGATACTCCTGGACCTGCTGGACGCCAACAGGGGCAACACCGTCGTCGGCTGGTTCCACTCGGCGGCCGACTGGCTCGCCGCCTGGTCGATCGGGCTCTTCGACGTCGCCGGGCACACCCTCCAGGTGCTCCTCGACTACGGCATCCCCGCGATCGTCTACGTGGCGATCGCGAACATCCTCGCCAGCAGGGCGTTCGCCCGGGCCTAGGCGATGTCTCGCGGATCACGCCGGGTCCTGCCCGACACGGCGCCCGACGGCACGGACGTGACCGGCGAGAACCGAACCAGACGACCTGGGCCGACCTGTCGGGGGGGGGGGGGGGGGGCCGGCTGGTCCGAAAACGGCGGGGTTGGGACGGAGGGGCGATGCCGTGAGCACCACCGGGACTCTCTAGGGGGAAGCACCCTTCCTTGGGA
>NZ_JBVJMN010000057.1:0-57547 GCF_055584185.1 Streptomyces sp. NPDC104202
TGTGTGGCGAGACGCCTCCACACCCCTCCCTCCCCCCCCCCCCCTCCTCCCCCCCCCTCCTCCCCCCCCCCCCCCCCCCCCCCCCCCCCCCACCTCTGGGGGAGGAACCTCACGTTGTCCGGAGCACGTACGTCCCGCCACCGGCTCGCCGCCGCCGTCACCGTCGCACTCGCCGTCACCGTCGGCACGCTCTCGGCCGTCCCGACGGCCGTGGCCACGACCGGCACCGCCGCCGCGTCCGCCGACGAGGCGGCGCCCGGCGGCGCGGCGGTCGAGCAGGCCCCGCTCACCATGCCGGCCGGGGCGCAGGTCTCCGGCAGCGGCCCCTCGGGGTTCCTGGCGTCGTACATGGAGGGCGCGACGCGCGTCTACGACTGGACGCGGCACGAGGACGGGACCCGGACGCGGCTGCCCGGTTCGCGCTACGGGGTGAGCCCCGGCACGGACATCGTCGTGCGCATCGAGGGGACGACGTACTCGTACGTCGACATGTCCACGGGTACGGAAGTGGTCTCCTTCGACACCAGCACGTTCGGCGGGGTCTACTCGGCGATCAAGTTCACGGGCACCACGTTCGTCGCGTCCACCTACGTGAACAGCCGGCGCGAGGTGCACCTCTTCAGCAAGGACGCACAGGGGCAGCTGGTCGACCGCAAGGTGACCGGCATCCCCGACGGCGTCTCCTACATGAAGTTCGAGACCGGCTCGCGGTCGGACGGCGCTGCGCCGGACACGCTCCTCGTCCACTACGGCGGCCGCATGGACGGCGTGATCCGGTACCGGGTGGCGCTCGTGGACGTGGCCACGGCCGCGGCCGTGGAGACCTACGACGTCATCGAGGCCGATTCGACGTCCGCCTCCGCCGTGTCGCCGACCCACGTGGCCTGGACCGAATGGCACAGCCCGAACCAGGCGACCCTCGCCGTCGCCCGCCGGGGCAGCACGGAGACCGAGCGGATGCCGCTGGGCCAGGCATACGGCATGACCGTGAAGCTGATGGGCGACTGGGTCGTCTACGGCGCGCCCGGCGGTGGCACCTCCACCCTCTCCAGCCCGTCCTACAGGATGACCGCGCGCTCGCTGAAGACCGGCGAGACGATCGGCCTCCTGGACCACGCGTCCTTCGTCACGCAGTCCGCCGACGGCTCCCTGATGGCCACGGCCGGCACCGTCGCCCAGGGCGAGGGCATCTACCGGATCGCCCTGGACGGGACCGGCAGGCCCGCCGCGGCCCAGCGGGTCGCCACCGGCGTCCCGACGGCTCTCACCCTCAAGGACGAGACCGCGCCTCCGAGCGGCGTGGTCGACCTCGACCGCAACGGCGGTTCGCTGAGGGCGTCGTGGACGTTCAGCCGCCACAACGCGAAGGTGCGCCTGGTCATCCGGCACACCGGGACCGGCAGGCAGTGGGACTCGCTCCCCCAGGCGCCGCGCACGGCGGACGAGCCCTTCGACATCACCTGGGACGGCACCTTCAACGGCACCGGCGCCGGCCTTCCCGCCCACAACGGCGACTACACCTGGACGATGACGGCGCAGCCCGCCAACGGCATCGGCCCGGACGTCGTCCGGAACGGCGCCTTCACGGTGGCCCGCGCGGTGCGTCCGCACGATTTCAACGACAACGGATCGCCGGACCTGCTGATCCGCAGCCGCCAGGGCCTCCTGAACGCCTTCGACGGCAAGCACGTCCTGAACACCGCGGAAACCAACGTCTTCCAGCCTCACGCCCTCGGCTCCGGCTGGGGCGTGTACGACGAGATCCTCACCCCCGGCGACGCCGCCGGCACCCCGTACCCCGACCTCCTCGGCCGCGACAAGGCCGGCGTCCTCTGGCTGTACCAGGGCACCGGGCGGGGTTTCTCCACGCGCGCCCGCATCGGCGGCGGGTGGCAGATCTACGACAAGCTCGCCGCCGGCAGCGACGTCACCGGAGACGGCCGAACCGACCTCCTCGCCACCGACACGGCAGGCGTCATGTGGCTCTACAAGGGCACGGGATCGACCTCCACCCCGTACGCGAACCGCGTCCGCGTCGGCGCCGGCTGGAACATCTACGACCGGGTCACCGCCACCGGCAACCTCGCCGGAGCCCCCGCGGGCGACCTCGTCGCCCGCGACAAGGCCGGCGTGCTCTGGACGTACCTCGGCAAGGGGGACGGCACCTTCGACACCCGCATCCGCGTCAGCGGCGGCTGGAGCAGGTTCGACACCCTCGTCGCCGCGGGCGACACCGACGGCGACGGCAGGAACGACCTCGTCGCCTACGACCGTGACACCGACTCCGTCACCTCCGTCATCCTGTACCGGGGAACGGGCGGCTGGAAGGCCCCCTTCGCGTCCGGCGCCTCCCTGTACAACTACCCCCTGCACACCATGGACCCGTCGGGTATCGCCCTCGGCGGATACGGCGAGACCGTCCACTGACGGGTTCCCGAAGCGGCCGGCGCCCCGGATGCGAGGACGACGTAGCATCCGGGGCGTGATCACCGAGAATCCCGCTCCCCCGCGCCCCCACTCCCACGTCCTCTTCGACGTCGACGGCACCCTCATGGACGCCGTCGCCAACCAGCGCCGCATGTGGCACGCGTGGGCCGGGCGGCACGGGCTCGACGGGGAGGAGGTGTACGCCGTGGCGCTGCGGACGCGTCCGGTGGAGACGTTCGCGGCCGTCGCCCCGGGGCTCGACCCGGACGCCTGCCTCGCCCTGATCCACGAGCTGGAGGACGAGGACGTCCGCACGGGCACGTACGCGGCGTTCGACGGGGCGGCCGAGCTGCTCGGCGCGCTTCCCGCCGGCCGCTGGGCCCTGGTGACGTCCAACTACGAGCACCGCGTCCGCGGCCGTTTCGAGCGGACGGGGCTGCCCCTTCCCGGGCTGGTCGTGGACGCGGCCTCGGTGACGGAGGGGAAGCCGTCCCCCGTCCCGTACCTGCTCGCGGCGGAGAGGCTCGGCGTCGACCCGGCCGACTGCCTGGTCGTCGAGGACGCGCCGTCCGGGGTCCGCTCGGGACGCGCCGCCGGCATGACGGTCTGGTCGGTGAACGGCCCGGAGCCGGTGGCCGGCGCTCACCGGCACTTCGCCACCCTCGCCGAGGCGGTCGGCCCGATCCTGGCGCCGCTGATCCGGACCTGACTCCTCCGCCCGGCCCTCACCGTGTGACCTCAACAACGGTGCCGCAACGAGGACTTGAGTTCCATTCAGATGGCAATCACCCTCGGCTAGGGTGTGGCCCATGCAGGGGGAACCGGAGAATCGTTCTACTTTCGAGCGCCTGAAGGGCAGCGGGGCCATGCCGCTGGAGCCGGGGGATCCCCGGCGGATCGGGGCGTTCAGGCTGCTCGGGGTGCTGGGGTCCGGCGGCATGGGCCGGGTCTACCTCGGCGCGGTGGAGGGGAAGTTCGCCGCGGTGAAGCGGGTCCTGCCCGTGCTCGCCGAGGACGTCGACTTCCTGAACCACTTCGGGCACGAGCTGGACAACCTCGCCCGGCTGCCCGCGGGCGCCAACACCCGGCTGCTCGCCAGCGACCGCACGGCGAAACCCCCGTGGTTCGCCACCGAGTTCATCCCCGGGATCACCCTCAACGAGGCGGTCCGGCTGCACGGCGGCCCCCTGCCCGGCGACGCGCTCTGGCGCCTCCTGCGCGGCGCGGCGGCGGGCCTGCGGGTGGTGCACGGCGCCGACATGGTGCACCGCGACCTCAAGCCGTCCAACGTGATGCTGACCGGGGACGGCCTCTCCCTCATCGACTTCGGCGTCGCCCGCGCGGCCGACCAGAGCCGGCTGACCAGGACCGGCATGGTGATCGGGACGCCCGCCTACATGGCGCCCGAGCAGGCCGTCGCGGACCGTCGGCTGAGCGGCGCGGCGGACGTCTTCGCGCTCGGCAGCCTCGTCCTCTACGCGGCCAACGGCCGGCCTCCCTTCGGTGACGGTTCGGGTCCGGACCTGCTCTACCGGATCGTCCACGCGGAACCCGATTTCGGGCGGCTGGCCGAGACCGAGCCCGCGCTGGCGGAGCTCGTACGGCAGTGTCTGGCGAAGGACCCCTCGGACCGGCCGACCGCCGACGACCTGGTGCGTCAGGCCGAGGGGCGGGCGGCGGACGCCGTCTGGCCCGCGGCGGTGGCCGAGCGGATCGGGGAGCGGGCGGCGTTCGCCGCGGAGGCGCCGACGGCCGCGGGGCTGGCGGCGCTGGAGGAGGCGGAGCCCGCCGAGGACGTCGCGACGGCGTCCCTGACCCCGCAGGCCGGCCGGGAGCCGGCGACGGCCTCGCCCGATCCGCTCGCCGTCACCGGCGGCCGGGACGCGCCCGACGGGCGGCGGCAGCGGCGGAACCGTTTCGTCATGCTCGCCGTGCCCGTCGTCGTGGCGACCGGCACCACCCTCACCGTCGCCCTCGGCCCGTACGAGATGGGCCGCCTGGGCGCGGGTCCGGGCACCTCCCCCACGCCCTCCGCGGTCGTCTCGCAGCCGGCGGCCGTGCCGTCCTCGGGCGGCTCCGGCACCCCGTCCGCCTCGGCCACCGCCTCGAAGCCCCCGGCCTCCACTCCGCCGGGCACCTCCCCCGGCGTCCCCGTCCCGCCTCCCGCCGACGGGGGCGGGGCCGGCGGCGCGGGAGGCGGCGGCGCCGCCGGGGGCGGTGCGGGAGGCACGGCGCCCGGCGGGTCGGGGTCCGGGTCGGGCTCGGGGTCGGGGTCCGCCTCCGGGTCGGGGGCGGGTTCGGGGTCGGGTTCGGGTTCGGCTTCCGGTGGGACGGTGACCCGTCAGCCCGCTCCCCCGCCGGCCCAGCCGACGACGAAGCCGGCGCCGCCGCCGTCCACCGGCAGCTCGACGCCGTCGGGGACGTACGCGCTGGAGAACGGATCGTCCGGCAACTGCCTGGCGGAGTACAACGCCGGCTTCGGCGACATCGTGACCGCCGCCGAGTGCGGCGCGCCGGGCAACAGCGGCGCGACCTACTGGTACTCCTGGACGTACGCGCCGGGCGCGAACGGCACCTTCCGGCTGATCAACCGGCACTCCGGCCGCTGCCTCCAGCCCGCCGGCAACACCGCCGTCACCACCGCCGCCTGCAACGGCGCCGGTCTCCAGTCCTGGAAGGTCTTCTCCAGCTCGTCGTCCGGGCGGAGCTACCAGAACGTGAGTGACGGCCGCTGCCTGACGTCCGGCTCGTTCGCCATGACCTACACCTGCGGCTCCGGCTCCGCCCAGCTCTGGCGGAACATCTCAGCCCTGTGACCGGGGCGGCCCGAACACGGGGACGGTGACCTCGCCCTCCGGGCGGAAGGCGACCGCCAGGTCCATGCCGATCCGCAGGTCGTCGTGGGGCACGCCGACGACCTGCGTCATCATGCGGGGGCCCTCGGCGAGGTCCACGACGGCGGCGACGTAGGGGACGCGGTCGCCGAACGGCGGCAGGTCGTTCCGGTGCACGACGGACCACGTGTAGAGCGTGGCGCGGCCGCTCGCCGCCTCCCACCGGACCTCCTCGCTCCAGCAGTACGGGCAGAACTCGCGCGGATAGTGATGCGCGCGGGCGCAGGCCGCGCAGCGCCGGACGAGGAGGCGCCCCTCGGCGGCGGCGTCCCAGTACGGGCGGGTGAAGGCGTCGACGTCGGGGGTGGCCGTCATCGGAAGAGTCCGATCGCGGAGTCGAGGGACCAGGTCTGCCAGGACACGGCGAAGAGCGCGACGACGGAGACGAGCGCCATCATCGCGTTCTGCCCCTGCTCGGCCCAGTCGTGGATCATCAGGACGAGGTAGAGGAGGTTGAGGAGCAGGCCGCCGACGAGGGCGACGGGTGTGAGCAGGCCCGTCACCAGGCCGAGCCCCAGTGCGAGTTCGGCGTAGACGACGACGTACGCCATCAGCCTGGGCCGCGGCGCGACGACCGCGTCGAAGCCCTTCCTCACCTGAGGCCAACGGTGCCTGCCCGCGACGTCGGCGGCCCACGCGATGCCGGTGCCGCGCTCGAACCAGCCCTTCTTGTCCTTGTGCCGCCAGCTCTCCAGCCACCACAGGCCGAGGCCGATGCGGAGGACGGCGAGCCATTCGGCGCCGGTGAGCCAGAGGGTCTGCATGGGCGTCCTCTCGACGGAGCCCGACGGACCGCGGTGGGCTCCCGAACGTATCTGACGGTACGTCAGTTCAGCGCAGGGCGGGCTCGGAGCGCAAGGGGCACGCAGGAAGGAAGGCGGGGAGGGGGCAGGGCGACGGAGAGGGGCGGCGGGGGCGGCCGCGAGGCTTGCAGGAATCATTCGTCAGCAGGTACCTTGCGACACATGGTACTGCCGGGTGGGTCGCGATCAGGAGTGAGTCAACTCCGCCGAGGAATCCTGCAGTTCTGCGTCCTGGCGCTGCTGCGCGACGGCGAGCGGTACGCCTTCGACCTGGTGCGGGAGCTCTGCGACGCGCACGGCCTCGTCACCAGCGAGGGCACCATCTACCCGCTGCTCTCCCGCCTCCGCAAGGAAGGCTGGGTCGACACGGCCTGGCGGGAGTCCGACTCCGGCCCCCCGCGCCGCTACTACACGCTGACGCCCACCGGGCGGGCGGCGCTGGACGAGTTCTCCGGCGAGTGGGGCACCTTCAAGACCACCGTCGACAACCTCCTCAACAGTGAAGGGAGCCACGGGTGACCTCGAGGCGAGACCATCTCATCGACGAGTACCTGCGCCGGTTCGACAACGCGGCCGTGTTCCTCCCCGCCGACCGCCGGGAGGAGCTCAGGCAGGAGATCGTCGAGCACATCGACGCCGGCCTGGAAGAGGCCGACGCCGTCCACTCCGCGGTGGTCCGCAGCGTCCTCGAACGCCTCGGACCCCCCGCCGACATCGTCGCGGCCGAGGTGGGCGGTCCGCGCTCGACCGGGTCCACCCCCGTGGTGATACCCGGCGCCCCGGCCGTCCCGCCGATCCCGGAGGTCCGACCGACGGCTCCCCCGGGCGCCCCGTCCGCCTCACCCGCCCCGTCGCCGGACAAGGCCGAGGGCCGGGACGGGGGCGAGGGGGCGACCGCGTCGTTCGCGTCGGCCTCCGCGCCCCCGACGACCGGGGCGTTCCCGACGGCCGGGGCGCTTCCGCCGCCGGCCTCTCCTCTCCCGCCGTCCGCCCCGGTCCCGTCCTCCGCGCGGCGCAGGACGGCCGTCCTGGTCGGGGCCGCGGCGGCCGTGGTCGTCTTCGGCGTGCTGACCCTCGGCGTCGCCCTGTCGAGCAACGACGCGGGGACGGCGCCCTCGTACGAGGCCCCCGTCGCCACCGCCACCGCGAACGAGGGCCCCGGCGACACCCCGACCTACGCGCCCACGGAGGAGGGCGCCGAGCCGACCGCCGCGCCGTCGCCGTCGTCCTCCGAGCCCACGCCGCCGCCGTCCCCGACCTCCGTCGAACCCACGGCGTCGCCCTCCTGACCTTCGCGGCCCGGGGGGGGTGTCGCGTCGATCGAGCCCGGCGCGACCGGCAGGACACCCCCGGGCCCGGGCGGCGGGTGCCGAAACCCGCCGCCGGGTCCGGTACCAGGGGTTCCGGTCGGTACGTGACCGATTCGCAACCGAAATCCCTCTTGACCGAGACCCACTACGTGTACACGTCATTACGCTCAGCGTTCATGGCCACCACCCCCCGTTCACCGCACGTCGAACCGCCCGCCCACCCCGTGTACGTCATCGGGGGCGGCCCCGGCGGGCTCGCCGTCGCCGCCGCCCTGGGCGCGCGGGGCGTCCGGGCCGTCGTGCTGGAGAAGTCCGACGCCGTCGGCGCCTCCTGGCGCGGCCACTACGACCGGCTGCGGCTCCACACCACCCGTCGGCTCTCCGCCCTCCCCGGCCTGAGGATGCCCCGTTCCTTCGGGCGCTGGGTGGCCCGCGCCGACGTCGTCCGCTATCTGGAGAAGTACACCGAGCGGCACGAGCTGGAGGTCGTCACCGGCGTCGAGGTCTTCCGCGTCGAACGGGTCGGCACCGAGTGGATCCTCCACGCCACCGGCGGCCGCCGCCTCACCGCCCGCGCGGTCGTCGTGGCCACGGGGTACAACCACACGCCCCGGATACCCGAGTGGCCGGGACTGAAGGAGTACGCGGCCGGTTCCGACGCCGCCCAGGACGCCGGTTCCGACGCCGGGACCGGCACCGAGCCCGCCGCCCCGCGGCTGGTGCACGCGCGGGAGTACCGCAACCCCGAGCCCTACCGGGGCAAGGACGTCCTCGTCGTCGGAGCCGGGAACACCGGGGCCGAGATCGCCGCCGACCTCGCCGGGGGCGGCGCCGCACGGGTACGCCTCGCCATCCGCACCGTGCCGCACATCGTGCGCCGCACCACCGCCGGCTGGCCCGCCCAGCGGACCGGCATCCTCGTCCGGCGCCTGCCCGTCCCCCTCGTCGACCGGATGGGCGGCCTCATGGCCCGCATCGCGGTCCCCGACCTCTCCGCGCAGGGGCTGCCCCGGCCCACCACCGGCCTCGCCACCCGCCAGCGCCAGGGCGCCGTCCCCGTCCAGGACGTCGGCCTCCTCGACGCAGTCAAGGCCGGCACCGTCGAGATCGTCGCCGCCGTCGACGGCTTCGACGCCGGCGAGGTCCTCCTCGCCGACGGCACCCGCATCGCCCCCGACGCCGTCATCGCCGCCACCGGCTACCGCCGCGGCCTCGAACCCCTCCTCGGCCACCTCGACGTCCTCGACGCCACCGGGCGCCCCACGGTCCACGGCGCCCGCACCGCCCGCACCGCCCCCGGCCTCCACTTCACCGGCTTCACGAACCCCATCAGCGGCATGTTCCGCGAACTCGCCCTCGACGCCGAACGCATCGCCCGCCGCATCTCGAAGACCTCGCGCCACACGACCACCACCTGACCATCCGGCCCCCCGACGGCCCCTCACCGCACCCTTCGCGCCCGTCCGTCCGGGGGGATTCCCCGGTTCCGGGGTGGGGCCGGCCACCCTCCTCGCCGGGGGGCCGTCGGATGTCCTGGCGATCGCCGGCTCCGTAGCGTCGTCGTCATGACCCAGACGACAGACCGGACGACAGACCGCACCACGGCCCGCACCACGAGCCAGGCCACATCCCGCGCCACGACGCCCGCCCGCGCGGGTCTGCCCGTGCGGTGGCGCGGTGCCCGCCGGGCACTCGCCGCCGCGACGGCCGTCGTCGTCACGGCCCTGGCCGTCGCCCCGGCGTCGGCCGCGTCCGGACCCCGTCCCGCACCGGTCCCGGCCTCCGCACACCAGGCTCTCGGGCGCGGCACCCTGCTCGGCGTCACCCTCGTGGACGACCGGAGCCGGGACGAGGTGGCGGCGTTCCTCGCGGGTGCGGGCGTCGACACGTCGACCGTGCGCCATGGCCTGCGGGGCTACCGGCTCACCTACCGGACGGTGACGCCGCAGGGAGCGCCGACGATCGCCACCGGGCTGCTGGTGCTTCCCGAGGGCGGCGGGCGACGGCTCGATCTGGTGGCGGACACGCACGGCACGATGGTCCACCGCGACTACGCACCGTCCGTGGCGGAGGACTTCGGCCGCTACGCGCCCTACCTGCACGCCGCGGCGGGCCGCGCCGTCGCCGCCCCGGACTATCTCGGGCTCGGCAAGGGCCCCGGTCTCCACCCGTACATGGACACCGCCTCCTCCGTCTCCGCCTCGCTCGACATGCTGCGGGCCTCCCGGTCCGCCGCGGCCTCCCTCGGCAGGCCGCTCACCGGGGACGTGTACGGCACCGGGTTCTCGCAGGGCGGCCAGGTCGCCATGGCGCTCGGCCGCGAGCTGGCGCGGGGCGCGGACCGGCACTTCAGGCTGCGGGCCCTCGCGCCGGTGGCCGGACCGTACGACCTCCGGGGCGCCGAGGTCCCCGCCCTGCTCGACGGCCGGGTCAACGACATCAGCGGCGTCTTCTACATGGCGTACTTCCTCACCGCGCAGAACCGTCTCCACCCCGTCTACGCCGACGCGGCCGAGGCGTTCCGGCAGCCGTACGCGGGGTACGTGGAGCAGCTCTTCGACACCCGGCACACCGAGGAGGAGATCGTCACCGAGCTGCCCGGCTCCGTGAGGGAGCTGCTGACCGACGAGTTCCTCCGCCGACTGGGCCACCCGACCGGCGGTCTCCTGTCCGCGCTCACGGCGCAGGACGGCACCTGCGACTGGAAGCCCGACGTCCCGGTGCGCCTGCACGCCGCGACCGGTGACACGGACGTGGTGATCGCCAACTCCGTCGGCTGCGCGGCCGACCTGGCCCGCAACGGCGTGAAGGCCCCCGTGATCGACCATGGGAAGGCGGACCACAACGGTTCCTTCAAGCTGGCGGGTCCGCAGATCGTGCGCTGGTTCGACCGGGTGGCCCGCGGCTAGGAGCCGCCCGGCGCCACCGACGGGTCCGCGGAGCGAGGGGGGCGGGGAGGAGGGGCTGACGCGAAGAGACCTGCGCACGAGCATTCCTGACTGAGTGTCAGTTAGGTAATCTGATGATGCGTCAGGTCAGTTGGCAGGGGCGGAAAGGTGGAGCGGAACGATGCTCGGATCGACTCACGGCACCTTCACCACCGATCTCCGCGCACGGGTGGACGCGTGCGGGGAGGGGCCAAGGGCGGCGGTGCACGGCGTGGCGGCGGCACCGGGGGACGTGGATGTCAGCGGGAGGCCGCTGCACGCGCAGGTGCCGGATCTGGACCGGTTCTTCCGGCCGGAGTCGGTGGCGGTGGTGGGGGCGTCGGACGCCGAGGGGCGCCCGAACACGGGGATCACCCGGCAGTTGATGGGGTGGGCCGAGCGGGTGGGGGCGCGGATCGTGCCGGTGCACCCGACGCGGGAGAGCGTGTTCGGGGTCGCGTGCGTGCCGTCGGTGGGCGCGCTGGCGGACCCGGTGGACCTGGCGGTGCTGCTGGTGGCCGATCCGCTGCCGGTGATCGAGGAGCTGGCCGCGTCGAAGGTGAGGTTCGCGGTGGCGTTCGCCTCGGGATTCGCCGAGACGGGGGAGGCGGGGGCGGCCGCGCAGGAACGTCTCGCCGCCGCCGTGCGCGGCTCGGGGCTGCGGCTGCTCGGCCCGAACACGAACCTGAACGCGTTCGAGCGGTTCCGGGAGGACCTGGAGGGTCCGGCGGTGGCGCTCATCACCCAGTCCGGGCACCAGGGGCGGCCGGTGTTCACGCTGCAGGAGCTGGGCGTGCGGCTCTCGCACTGGGCGCCGACGGGGAACGAGGCGGATCTGGAGACGGCGGACTTCCTGTCGTACTTCGCGGGGCGGCCCGAGGTGGGGGCGATCGCCTGTTACGTGGAGGGGCTGAAGGACGGCCGGTCGTTCCTGCTGGCGGCGGACCGGGCCGCGCGCCAGGGGGTGCCCGTGGTGGCCGTGAAGGTGGGCCGGACGGAGACGGGGGCGCGCACGGCGGCCTCGCACACGGGGAAGATGACGGGGGCGGACCGGGTCGTCGACGCGGCCATGCGCCAGTTCGGGGTGATCAGGGTCGACGGGCTCGACCAGCTCCAGGACACGGCGACGCTGCTCGCCCGGGCGCGCCGGCCGCTGGCGGACGGGGTGGTCGTGTACTCGATCTCCGGGGGCACCGGCGCCCACTTCGCGGACCTCGCGACGGCGGCCGGGCTGCGGCTGCCCGCGCTGGGGCAGGCCAGGCAGGACGAGCTGCACCAGTGGATCCCGGAGTACCTGAACGTCGCCAACCCGGTCGACAACGGCGGTCACCCGGTGGGTGACTGGCGCGGCCGCAAGATCATCGACGCGATCCTGGCGGACCCGTCGGTCGGCGTCCTCATCTGTCCGATCACCGGTCCCTTCCCGCCGATGAGCGACAAGCTCGCGCAGGACCTGGTCGACGCGGCCGAGGCGACGGACAAGCTGGTGTGCGTGGTGTGGGGATCGCCGCTCGGGACGGAGGAGGCGTACCGCACGACGCTGCTGGGGTCCTCGCGCGTGGCCACCTTCCGAACCTTCGGCAACTGCATCGGCGCGGTGAAGGCGTATCTGGACCACCACGCCTTCACCACCGGCTACCGCTCACCGTTCGACGAGGCCCCGCGCACCCCGTCGCCGTCGTTCCGCAAGGCCCAGGCGCTGATGCGGCCGGGCCGGCGGCTGAGCGAGCACGCGGCGAAGCAGCTGCTGCGGGCGTACGGGATACGGGTGCCGCGCGAGCAGCTCGTGACGAGCGCGGCGGCGGCGGTGCGGGCGGCCGGGCTCGTGGGCTATCCGGTGGTGATGAAGGCGTCGGGGGCGCAGCTGGCGCACAAGACGGAGCTCGGGCTGGTGAAGGTGGGGCTGACGTCGGCGAGCCAGGTGCGGGACGCGTACCGCGAGCTCACGGACATCGCCCGGTTCGAGTCGATCGACCTCGACGGCATCCTGGTCTGCCAGATGGTGGGGCGCGGGGTGGAGATGGTGGTGGGCGTGACCCGGGACGAGCTGTTCGGCCCGACGGTGACGGTGGGTCTCGGCGGCGTCCTGGTCGAGGTGCTGGGCGACACGGCGGTGCGGGTGCCGCCGTTCGGCGAGCCCGAGGCGCGGTCGATGCTGGACGAGCTGCGCGGGCGCGCCCTTCTGGACGGTGTCCGCGGCGCGCCGCCGGCCGATGTCGACGCGCTGGTCGAGGTCGTCCTGCGCGTGCAGCGGATGGCCCTGGAGCTGGACGGCGACCTCGCCGAGCTCGACATCAACCCCCTGATGGTGCTGCCGCGCGGCCAGGGCGCGGTCGCCCTGGACGCCCTCGCGGTCTGCCGATAGGAGTGTTCCCCGATGGCCGACGTCCTGCACAGCGTCGAGAACGGCGTCCTCTGGATCACCCTCAACCGCCCCGAGGCGATGAACGCCGTGACCTGGGACCAGCGGGAGCGGATCATCTCCCTCCTCGCCGGCGCCTCGGCCGACGCCGCCGTCCGGGCGGTGGTGGTGACCGCGACGGGCCGCGGCTTCTGCGCGGGCGCGGACCTGCGGGGCGGCCCGGCGGCGGACGGCGAGCGGGTGGCGGGGGACGTGGCCCGGATGATCCGGCTGGGCGCGCAGCGGTTCGTCGGGGCCGTGCTGGACTGCGAGAAGCCGGTGGTCGCGGCCGTCAACGGCACCGCGGCGGGCATCGGGGCGCACCTGGCCTTCGCCTGCGACCTGGTGATCGCGGCGGACTCGGCCCGTTTCATCGAGGTGTTCGTCCGGCGCGGCCTCGTCCCGGACGGCGGCGGTGCCTATCTGCTGCCGCGGCTCGTCGGCCCGCAGCGCGCCAAGGAACTGCTGTTCTTCGGCGACGCGGTGTCCGCGGCGGACGCGAAGGAGCTGGGTCTGGTGAACCGTGTCGTCCCGGCCGCCGACCTGGAGAAGACGGTGCGCGCGTGGGCCGAGCGCCTGGCCCAGGGGCCCACCCGCGCCCTGGCCCTCACCAAGCAGCTCGTCAACGCCTCCCTCGATTCCGGCCGCGCCACCGCCTTCGCCGCCGAGGCCGTCGCGCAGGAGCTCAACATGACCACCCGTGACGCCCAGGAGGGCGTGGCGAGCTTCGTGGAGCGCCGGGACGCGGTGTACGAGGGCCGTTAGGGGTGTCCGGAGGGGGCCTCGTCCGCCCGCGGGGCGGGCGGGGCCTTCCGGGTGCCCCGGGTGCTCCCGGGTCGGGAGGCCCCCGGAGCGGCGGTTCGTCCGTCGTGCCGGGGGCCTTCCTATCTGACGACTCGTCAGTTTCAATGGGTGATGTGATGGGACACGCGGGGATGGCGGCCACCGTCGTCCGACACCTGAGAGCGGCCGGTTCGCCGACGGCCGTGGAACCCTTGCCCAGGCCGGTGCTGCGCGCGGTGCGGGAGGACGAGCGGCCACCGGTCGATCCGGCGGAGTTCCGCCGGGTCCTCGGGCACTTCGCGAGCGGGGTGACGATCGTGACGGCCGTGGACGCGGAGGGGCCGGCGGGGTTCGCCTGCCAGTCGTTCGCGTCGCTGTCGCTCGATCCGCCGCTGGTCGCGTTCATGGTCGCCCGTACGTCGGCCACCTGGCCGCGGATCGCGGGCGCGGGCTCGTTCTGCGTGAACGTGCTGGGCGCCGACCAGGGCGGTCTGTGCCGGTCGTTCGCGGTGAGCGGCGCCGACAAGTTCGCGGGGGTGGAGTGGGCTCCGGCCCCGGTCACCGGTTCGCCGCGGCTGGCGGGCGCCCCGGCCTGGATCGACTGCGC
Source organism: Streptomyces sp. NPDC104202 (assembly GCF_055584185.1). Classification (NCBI taxonomy): domain Bacteria; kingdom Bacillati; phylum Actinomycetota; class Actinomycetes; order Kitasatosporales; family Streptomycetaceae; genus Streptomyces; species Streptomyces sp. NPDC104202. The sequence goes on from NZ_JBVJMN010000057.1 coordinate 14,153, forward strand.
GATCACCGCCGTCCACACGGGGGGCGACCACCTCATCGTGGTGGGCCGGGTCGACGCCCTGGGGGCCGCGGAGGACGGGGATCCGCTGCTGTTCCACCGGGGGCGGTTCGGCCGGTTCAGCGCCTGACGCGGCCCGGGCCCGCTCGTCAGTCCTGTACGTGCAGGACGATCCCGCCCGCCAGGAACGCGGTGACGACGCCGAGGGTGCCCCACAGGAGGAGCGTCACGAAGAATCCCTGGCGGGCATGGCGGGTGAGGAGCACCGCCACGGCCAGGGCGGTCGCGCCGGCGAGCCAGCCCCAGGCCCCGGCGAGGGGGGCGAGGAGACCGCCGGCGAGGGCGGAGAGGGCGAGCTGCCAGCGCAGGGGGCCGTTCTCGAAGCGGCGGCCGAGGTCCTCGCCGAGCAGGACGGCGGGCAGGACGAGGACGGCGGAGACCGCGAAGGCGGCCAGCACGCCGAACACCGCCATCACCGGCAGACCCATCAGGAACAGGCCGCCGCCGGTTCCGTCCTCCTCGCCGGGCGCCGGTTCCCGGCTCAGCCCGACGGTCATCAGCGCCGCCAGGCCCACCCCGGCCTCCAGGCACAGGGCCAGTGTCGAGACCCTCAGCACCCGGGCGTGCGTGCGCCCCATGTCCGGACCGCTCATCGGCGATCACCCCCTGCGGCCCATCATGCTCCTGCCGGGGAGGGAAGCTCCGTGCGGGGTCGCCGGATGACCAGGGCCATCAGGGCTGCGGCGGCGCACAGGGCGCCGGAGGCGTACCAGACGACGTCGTAGCTGCCGAAGACGTCGCGGGCGACGCCGCCGGCGAAGGCGACGACGGCGGCGCCGACCTGGTGGGAGGCGAGGACCCAGCCGAAGACGATCGCGGAGTCGTCCCCGTAGTGCTCGCGGCAGAGGGCGATCGTCGGCGGGACGGTGGCGACCCAGTCCAGTCCGTAGAAGACGATGAAGAAGACCATGGGCGGGTGGACGGAGGGGGCGAGCAGCAGCGGCAGGAAGAGCAGCGAGACGCCGCGCAGGGCGTAGTAGACGGCGAGGAGGCGGCGCGCCGGGAAGCGGTCGGTGAACCAGCCGGAGGCGATCGTGCCGACGACGTCGAAGACGCCGATGACGGCGAGGAGTCCGGCGGCGGCCGTGACGGGCATCCCGTGGTCGTGGGCGGCCGGCACGAAGTGGGTCTTGACCAGGCCGTTCGTGGAGGCGCCGCAGATCGCGAAGGTGCCGGCGAGGAGCCAGAAGGGGCCGGTGCGGGCGGCCTTGAGCAGGACGGTGACGGCGCGGCGGGCGGCGCCGGTGACGGGGGCGGGCTTCTCGGTGTACTCCCCGCCGTACGGGGCGAGGCCGACGTCCGCCGGGTGGTCGCGCAGCAGCAGCCAGACGAACGGGACGACGGCGAGCGCGGAGAGGGCGACGGTGACGGCGGCGGGACGCCAGCCGTGGTGTTCGACCAGCCAGGACAGCAGCGGCAGGAAGACCAGCTGGCCGGAGGCGCCGGCGGCGGTGAGGATGCCGGTGACGAGACCGCGGCGGCCGACGAACCAGCGGTTGGTGACGGTCGCGGCGAAGGCGAGGGCCATGGAGCCGCTGCCGAGGCCGACGAGGAGGCCCCAGTAGAGGACGAGCTGCCAGGCCGCGGTCATCCAGACGGTCAGGAGCGAGCCGGCGGAGATGACCGTCAGGGCGACGGCGACGACCCGGCGGATGCCGAACCGGTCCATGAGGGCGGCGGCGAAGGGGGCGGTGAGGCCGTACAGGGCGAGGTTCACCGAGACGGCGAAGCCGATAGTGCCGCGCGACCAGTCGAACTCGGTGTGCAGCGGCTCGATCAGCAGGCCCGGGAGGGAGGCGAAGGCCGCGGCGCCGATGATCGTGACGAAGGTGACCGCCGCGACGGACCAGGCGCGGTGGACGCGGGGCGCGCGGGCGGGGGGACGGCCGGAGGCGGGGCCGGCGGGGCGCTGGGTTGTCTGGGCCATGCCACTGAGCATCGCGTTCGGGCCACACCCCCGCCATTGGCCGGAATGACAGCTTTGCAAAGGATCGGGACACGGACGCGGGCCGGTGGCCGGCGGGCGCGCACGCCCCGGCCCTCCGGGCCCCCGCCTCACAGCCGCGGCAGCGTCCTGATCGGCCTGACGACGAGGAGGGCCGCGACCACGAGCACCGCGATCCCCGCGCCGGAGAGCAGGACCCGGCCGGTGCCGACGGCCGCGGCGACGGGCCCGGAGAGGGCTCGGCCGACGCCCATCATGAGGAGGGAGCCGGCCACGTCGTAGGCGTGCATCCGGTTGAGGGCCTCCTGGGGGACGTGGGTCTGCACGGAGGTGGACCACATCACCAGCCAGAAGGCGAAGGCGGCGCCGCCCACGAACTGCCCGGCGCCGAGGAGGGCGACGGGTGCGCCGAGGCCGAGCAGGAGGAGGTTGACGGGGAGGCCGAGGAGGGCGACGGCGCCGGAGGCGAGGGGGCGGCGGGGGCGGAGCCGGATGGCGAGGAGTCCGCCGACGGCGCTGCCGGCGCCGTTGACGGCCATGAGCACGCCGTACGCGGCCGAGCCGTGGTCCTCGGTGACCAGGCTCGCGGTGAGCGGGACCATGGGGCCGGCGACGGTGAGCCCGTACACGGTCCAGATGGAGATGACGCCCCAGAGCCAGCTGCGGGAGCGGAACTCACGCCATCCTCCGGCGAGTTCGGCGCCGAGGGAGTCGCGCCAGGCGGTGTCGGAGGGTAGGGGGACGAGGCGCATGAGGGTGAAGCAGACGGCGCTGACGGCGAAGGTGACGCCGTTGACGGCGAAGGCGGCACCGGCGTTCCACAGGGCGACGAGCAGGCCGGCGGCGGCCGGTCCGGCCATGGTCATGAGGGCCTCGACGACCCGCAGGACGGCGTTGGCGCGCTGCACGTCGGGGGCGATGCGCGGGATGGTGGAGGCGACGCCGGGCTGGAAGAGGGCGGCGCCGACGCCGCTGAGCACGGAGAGGGTGTAGACGGCCCAGAGCGGTGGGCTGCCGAAGGTGAAGGAGACGGCGAGGACGGCGGCGCCGGGCAGCCGCAGCAGGTCGGCCAGGATCATCATGCGGCGGGCGGTGAACCGGTCGGCGAGGACGCCGCCGAAGAGCACGAAGAGCGCGAACGCGGCGGTCCAGCCGCCGAGCGCGTACCCGACGGTGGAGCCGGGCCGGCCCGCGCCGAGGAGTCCGGCGGCGAAGGCGACCGGGACCATGCCCTCGCCGAAGACGGCGACCGCGCGGGCGGTGAAGAAGAGCCGGAAGTTGCGGTTCCAGAGTGCGGGCGGCTCGGCCGGGGCGGGAATCCGCGCGGCTGCCTCAGACTTGTACGTGTTGTCCGTCACGGACAAGTAGAGCTACCGGAAAGTGGTCTGGACCACCACCGAATTTCGGAGGAGTACCGCCCGTGCCCCCGCCGCACCGCGTCGCCGTCCTCGCCCTGCCCGGGCTCCTTCCCTTCGAGCTCGGCATCCCGCACCGGATCTTCGGCCGGGCCGCGGACGGCGAGGGGCGGCCGCTGTACGAGATCGTCACCTGCTCGACGGCGGCGGGCCCGGTCCCCACCGACGCCGACTTCGCGGTGTACGTGGAGCACGGCCCGGAGGTGCTGGCCACCGCCGACACCGTCGTCGTGCCCGCCTCGTACGAGCTGGGCCCGGTCCACGCCGAGGGCAGGCTCACCGAGGAGCTGGCCGCGGCGCTCGCGCACATCCGGCCCGGCACCCGGCTGGTCTCCATCTGCACCGGCGGGTACGTGCTGGCCGCGGCCGGCTACCTCGACGGCCGGCCGGCCACCACCCACTGGTCCTCGGCCGCGCACTTCCAGCGGCTCTTCCCGAGCGTCCGGGTCGACGCGGACGTCCTCTTCGTCGACGACGGCGACGTCCTCACCTCGGCGGGCGTGGCCGCCGGCATCGACCTGTGCCTGCACATCGTGCGCCGCGACCACGGCACGGCCGTCGCCAACGACGTCGCCCGCCGGACGGTGGTGCCCCCGCACCGGGACGGCGGCCAGGCCCAGTACATCGAGCGGCCCCTCCCCGAGGCCGGCACGCACACCACGACCGCGGCCCGGGCCTGGGCGCTGGCCCACCTCCACGAGCCGATCCAGCTGCGGGACCTCGCCGAGAAGGAGTCGATGAGCGTACGGACGTTCACCCGGCGGTTCCGCGACGAGGTGGGCGTCAGCCCCGGCCAGTGGCTCACCCAGCAGCGCGTCGAACGCGCCCGGCACCTCCTGGAGTCGACCGGTCTGCCGGTCGACCGGGTCGCCCGGGACGCCGGCTTCGGCACCGCCCAGTCGCTGCGGGTCCATCTGATGAGCGCGATCGGGGTGACGCCGACGGCCTACCGCCGCACCTTCCGCGCGGGCGCCGAAGCCGTCTGAAGCTCCGGCCCGGCGCCACGGGCGATCCGCCGCTCCCCCACCGCGCCGACCGCCGTCAGCAGCACGGTGAGGCCCACCCCGCAGAGGATCGCCGTCGACGGCGCCACCACCTTCAGGAGGGCGCCCGCGAGGGTGCCGCTGAGGGCGTAGCCCGCGCCGACGGCCGCGTACATCACCGAGTACCCGGCGGCGAGCGCGGCGGGCGGGAGGAGTTCGCGCAGCGCGAGGTTGCGGGTCAGCATCGCGGGCGCCATGAGCAGCCCGGAGGCCGCGAGGGCGACGCCGATGGCGGGGGCGCCGGGCAGGACGGCGATCAGGGCGACGCCCGCGGTCACGCCGGCGATCAGGACGACGGACTGCACCGGCAGCGCGCCGGGCCAGCCACCCCGCAGCCCGTACAGGAACGCCCCGACCGCCGAGCCGACCGAGAAGCCGGCGAGCAGCGGGCCCGCCCAGCCGATGCCGACGCCGCGCTGTTCGAGCAGGGCGGGCAGGATCAGTTCGGCGAGGGCGAGGAGGCTCAGAGCCCCGGCGCCCAGGACGTAGATGGGCCAGACCCGCAGGAGGGCCCGGCGCGCTTCGGCGCCCCTGACGGGCGCGGCCGCCGCCCAGCCGGCCGGCAGCAGCCACAGCCCGGCGACCGACAGGGCCATCAGGACGCCCTGGAGCAGCAGCGGGACGGCGGGGTCGACGCCGAGTGCGAGGCCGGTGGCGAGCGCGGGCGCCGCCGCCCAGATGGCGAAGGTCAGCACGGACTCCATGCTCATCGCCTGGGTGACGGCACGTTCCGGCACCAGGCTGGTCAGCATCGCCCGCAGTCCGCCCGGTACGGCGGCGGGGCCGGCCCCCGCGACCGCCGCGAGCACGGCGAGGACGACGGGGTGGGCCTGCGGGAGCGCCCCGAGTCCGGCGAAGCCCACCGCTCCGACGGCGAGTCCGGCCACCAGCTGCGGCCGGGCCCGTTCGGCCCGCATCCGCATCCCGAGGACGGGCGCGGCCACGATCTCGCCGAGCACGTACGCCGCCGCGAGCACCGCCCCGAGGGTGTACCCGCCGGGCCGCTCCCGGACGAGGAACACCAGCGCGAGCGGTGCCATGGCGACGGGGAGCCGGCCGGTGACGGTGACGGCGGACCAGGCGAGGACGGGGCGGGTGGCGAGCTCGCGGTAGGACATGTCCAGGACCGTAACGGCCGTACGGCCCTGGTGCCCAGTGTGTTTCGACCGGGGACCGACCGGGGAACGCCGGGCCGCCGGCGCCCGCTCCGCCGGGGGGGCTCAGAAGGTGAGGACCCCGCGGGCGACCCTGCCCCGTTCGGCGTCCTCGGCGGCCCGGGCGAACTCCTCGACGGGGTAGGTCCGGGTGACGAGTTCGTCGAGGAGGAGGGTGCCCGACCGGTACAGCTCGGCGTAGAGGGCGATGTCCTTCTGCGGCCGGGAGGAGCCGTAGCGGCAGCCCAGGACGGACTTGTCGAGGAACATGGCGGCCGGGAGGAAGGTCGCCTCGGCCCGGGGCGCGGTCATGCCGAGGAGGACGGCCTGGCCGTGCCGGTCGAGGAGGTCGATGGCGGTGCGGACGAGACCGGTGTGGCCGACGCACTCGAAGACGTGGTCGGCGCCGGTGGGCAGGATCGCGCGCACGTCGTCGGTGGAGGTGAGGAAGTGGGTCGCGCCGAAGCGGCGGGCGGCCTCCTCCTTGCCGGGGTTGGTGTCGACGGCGACGACGGTGAGCGCGCCGGCGATGCGGGCGCCCTGGAGGACGTTGAGCCCGATCCCGCCGGTGCCGATGACGACGACCGAATCGCCGCGGTCGACCCTGGCCCGGTTGAGCACCGCGCCGACGCCGGTGAGGACGCCGCAGCCCATGAGGGCGGCGGAGGTGAGCGGGATGTCCTGCGGGATCCTCACGGCCTGGACCGCCTTGACGACGGTCCGTTCGGCGAAGGAGGAGTTGGAGGCGAACTGGTAGAGCGGCCGTCCGTCGCGGGAGAACGGCTGTCCGGGCCGCCCGATCGCCTTGCGGCACATGGTCGGCCGGCCGCGGTCGCAGTCGGGGCAGGCCCCGCAGTTCGCGAGGGTGGACAGGGCGACGTGGTCGCCGGGGACGACGTGCACGACGCCCGGGCCGACGGCCTCGACGACGCCGGCGCCCTCGTGGCCGAGGACGACGGGCGGCGGGAAGGGGATGGTGCCGTCGACGACGGACAGGTCGCTGTGGCAGAGCCCGGCGGCGGCGACGGCCACGAGCACCTCGCCGGGTCCGGGGTCGCGCACCTCCAGGTCGTCGACGACCCGGACCTCCTTGCCGTCGAACACGACGCCCCTCATGCCGACTCTCCCCGGGTGGCGTTGGGGCGGTCCCCGGCGGCCGCGGCGCGGGCCATCTCCTCCAGCCGCGCCAGCATGGGCATGGGGTCGGTGCCGACGGTCCCGGGGAGGAAGTCGGCGATCCGCTCGGGGGTCCAGGCGGCGCCCTCGGCGTACCCGGCGCGCAGTTCGCGGGGCTGGGCCCAGACGGCGATCTTGGGGCCGGCGATCGTGTAGACCTGGCCGGTGATCTTCTCGGCGCGGGCCCGCTCGGAGAGCAGGTAGACGACGAGGGCGGCGACGTCCTCGGGCTCGCCGATCTCCTTGAGCTCCATGGGGACGTTGGCGGACATCCGGGTGCGGGCGACCGGCGCGACGGCGTTCGCGGTGACGCCGTACTTGTGGAGTCCCAGCGCGGCGGAACGGACCAGCGAGATGATCCCGCCCTTGGCGGCGGAGTAGTTGGCCTGGGCGACGGAGCCCTGGTGGTTGCCGCTGGTGAAGCCGATGAGGGTGCCGGAGCCCTGCCGGCGCATGACGGCCGAGGCCGCCCGGAAGACGGTGAAGGTGCCCTTGAGGTGGGTGGCGACGACGGGGTCCCACTCCTCCTCGGACATGTTGAAGAGCATCCGCTCGCGCAGGATGCCGGCGACGCAGACCACCCCGTCGACGCGGCCGTACTCGGCGAGGGCGACGTCGACGATCCGCTGTCCGCCCGCCATGGTGGAGATGTCGTCGGCGACGGCGACGGCCGAGCCGCCCGCCGCCTCGATCTCCTTCACCACGGCGAGGGCGACCTCGGAGGCCGGTTCGCCGCCCTCGATGGACACCCCGTAGTCGTTGACGACGACCTTCGCGCCCTCCGCCGCGCACGCGAGGGCGACGGCGCGGCCGATGCCCCGCCCCGCGCCCGTCACGGCCACGACCTTGCCAGCCAAGAAGTTCCCCACGCCCGGCCCCTTCCCGCACTTTCTGACGGTCCGTTAGATTTGTTCGTCGTCAGGATTCTACGGTCCGTCAGATACCGGAAAACAAGACCCCGGAGGCCCCGATGTCTCTCCCCGCCGCATTTCACGAGATCGCCAAGCGCGTCAACAACTGGGGCCGCTGGGGCCGGGACGACGAGATCGGCACCCTGAACCTCGTCACGGACGAGGTGGTGCGCGCGGCCGTCGCCACCGTCCGCACCGGCCGGCGCGTCCCCCTCGCCGTCGACCTGAAGCAGGACGGCGTGCAGACCGGCATGATCCCCGGCCGGGTGAACCCGCTCCACGTCATGGTCCAGGTCAACCAGGAGCTGTTCGGCCCCGGCACGGTCGCCACCAGCGACGACGCCGTGACCCTGGGCCTCCAGGCCGGCACCCACTGGGACGCCCTGACCCACGCCTCCCACTCGGGCCGCATCTACAACGGCCGCCCCGCCGCCACCGTCACCGCGCACGGCCGCTCCGAGTTCAGCGGCATCCACACCGCCCGCCATGTCGTCAGCCGCGGCGTCCTCCTGGACGTCGCCGCCGCGAAGGGCCTGGACCGGCTGCCCGGCGACCACGCGGTCACCCCCGAGGACCTCGACGAGGCCGCCGACTTCGGCGGGGTCACGGTCGGGCCCGGCGACGTGGTGCTCGTGCGGACGGGCCAGATCCGGGCGTACCTGGCGGGGGACAAGCACGGGTACGCCTTCCCGTCACCGGGGCTGTCGGTCCGCACCCCGGAGTGGTTCCACGCCCGTGACGTGGCGGCCGTCGCGAACGACACGCTGACCTTCGAGATCTTCCCGCCGGAGATCGAGGACCTGTGGCTGCCCGTGCACGCCCTCGACCTGGTCGAGATGGGGATGCTCCAGGGGCAGAACTGGAATCTGGAGGAACTGTCCACAGCCTGTGCACAAGAGCGGCGCTACGCGTTCCTGCTCTCCGCCATGCCGGAACCCTTCGTCGGTGGCACGGGCACACCGGTGGCACCGGTCGCGGTCCTCTGAGACGAGGGCGCACGGGAGGAAGGTCGACGGGCGGCGGCGCGCTCGCGCGCGCCCCGAGCACGGCACGGCCGCCGCCACCCGGCCACGACCCGCACACGCCGAGGGCACACGGCCCTCGGCTCCCCTCGCCACGAATCGCTCACACCAGAGTGGGCAAAACGCCACGAACCGTCAACAGTGCACCCGTCCGTGCGACACGACGGCCGGCACGTGCACAGGGGCCCCGGCGACCCGGTCCACCTCGCACCAGATGCTCTTCCCGGCCCCTTCGGGCTGCCAGCCCCACCGGTCCGCGAGGCCGTCGACCAGTTCCAGGCCGCGCCCGTTGGTGTCGTCGCCCTGCGCGTGCCGGGGCCGCGGCGGGCGGTCGCTCGTGTCGGCGACCTCGACCCGCACCCCGCCCTCCGCCACGAACAGCATCCGCAGCACGGCCGGGCACCCCGTGTGCACCACGGCGTTGGTCACGAGCTCCGAGATGAGCAGCACCAGCGTGTCCGCCAGCGGCTCGTCCTCGCCTATACCCGATCCGGCGAGCCGCGAGCGCGCCCACTTCCGGGCCCGCCCCACTTCGGCCGGGTCGGGCCCGACCTCCAACTGCACCTGAAGCACCTGCACCGCTCACACCATCCGAACCGGCGGACAACACACCTTCACGGAACGTGATTTCCTTGTGGGACAGCATGGTTGACGTACAGTCACCGCAACAAGCGCTTCGGGCATATTCCAGCGCGAAGGAGTACGCGTGGTCCATACTGTGCGACGCACGCTGCGGGTAGTCGAACGCCGGGTGCGAGCGCCGGGCATTCCCGGACACGGGGCCGCCCCAGGGGCGACACCGGGACGATCCGGGCCGACGAGCACTCGCATCCCACGGAGCGTACCGGAGGCGGAGGCCGACTCCGGGCCGTGACGGCCCCGCCGAAGGACACAACCAGGTATCGACATTCCGTCACTCGGACATGACGCAGCGCTACAGACTCGCCGCCACCGCCTCCTCCGCCCGGCCGGCCGTCATCCCCAGCCGCGCCCGCACCCACGCCCGCTTCAGGTGCAGATGGACGTCGGCCTCCCAGGTGAAGCCCATCCCGCCGTGCACCTGGAGACAGTCCCGCGCGTTGCCGACGGCGGCCTCGTCGGCCAGCAGCTTGGCCCCCGCGATCTCGACGGGATCGGCCGTGACGGAGGCGGCCCGGACGGCCGCCCGCGCCAGCTCCGCCCTCACCAGCATCCCCGCGCAGAGGTGCTTGACGGCCTGGAAGCCCCCGATCACCTGCCCGAACTGCTCCCGCTCCCGCGCGTACGCGACGGCCGCCTCCGTGGTCCGCTCGGCGCTCCCGACCTGCTCGGCGGCGTAGAGCAGCGCCTCCTCGGCCCCTGCCGCGGCGCACCGGCCGCCGGCGACGGGACGGGCGGGCAGTTTGTGCAGCGGCGTCAGCGGATCCACCGACCGCAGGGGCACGGCCCCCTCCACGTCCCCGGCCACCACGTCCGCCGCGTCCAGCCAGGGCACGAGCCCCTCCGAGGCGGCCGTCACCACGACGGACCCGTCCGCCGCGCCGGGCACGGTCCCGGCCGCGAGGTGCGTCGCCACCAGCGGCCCCGGCAGCAGCGCCCTGCCGGCCTCCTCGAAGAGGAGCACCGCCTCGGGGAGGCCGAGGCCCACGCCCCCCTCGTCCTCCGGCAGCCGCAGGGCGAAGAAGCCGGCGTCGCCGAGCTCCCGCCACAGGCGGCGGTCGAGCGCGGGCGCGTCCACGGCGGCCCGCAGCGCCGCGCGGTCGAAGCGGCGCGCGAGCAGCTCCCGCACGCCCCGGCGCAGCGCCCGCTGGTCGTCGGTGAGTCGGAAGTCCACGGCGGGTCACCGGCCCTTCGGCAGGCCGAGGATGCGCTCGGCGACGATGTTGCGCTGGATCTGGGAGGTGCCGGCGGCGATCGTGTACGAGAGCGAGGACAGGCGGTCGAGGGTCCAGTCGCGGCCGAGGTCGAGCGCGTCGGGGCCGAGGACGGCGGCGGCGGCCTCGTACAGCTCCTGGCGGGCGTGGGAGTAGTGGAGCTTGAAGACGGAGCCGCCGGTGCCGGGGACGCCGCCGGTGGCCTGGGCCTCGCTGACGTTGGCCTGGGTGAGCCGCCACAGCGCCTGGAACTCGGCGGCGAGCCTGCCGAGGCGGCGGCGCAGGGCGGAGTCGTCCCAGGTGCCGTTCTTGCGCGCGGCGGCGGCGAGTTCGCCCAGGAGCCGGCGGCAGGCGACGACCTCGCCGACGAAGGCGGTGCCGCGCTCGAAGGAGAGGGTCACCATGGTCACCCGCCAGCCGTCGTTCTCCTCGCCGACCCGGTTCTCCACCGGGACGCGCACCTCGTCGAGGAAGACCTCGGCGAACTCGGCGGAGCCGGCGAGGGTGCGCAGCGGCCGTACGGTGATGCCGGGCGCGTCCATGGGCAGGGCGAGCCAGGTGATGCCGCGGTGGCGGGAGGGGGCGTCGGGGTCGGTGCGGACGAGGAGTTCGCACCAGTCGGCGACCTCGGCGTGGGAGGTCCAGATCTTCTGTCCGGTGACGACGTACGCGTCCCCGTCCCGGACCGCCCGGGTGCGCAGGGAGGCGAGGTCGGAGCCGGCTCCGGGTTCGGAGAAGCCCTGGCACCAGACCTCGTCGCCACGGAGGATCGGCGGCAGCCAGCGCGCGCGCTGTGCCTCGGTGCCCTCGGCGGCGACGGTCGGCCCGGCGTGGAGGAGGCCGACGAAGTTGGCGCCGACGTAGGGCGCGCCGGCGCGCTCGGTCTCCTCCAGGAACACGAGCCGCTGGGTGGGCGAGGCGTCCCAGTGGACGTCGGCGTATCCGGCGTCGTACAGCCTGCGCTGCCAGCCGCAGTCGTAGGCGCGCCGGCCCGGCCAGTCGAGCGGGTCGGGCCGGGGCGGGAGGGTGGGCAGGGTGGCGGCGAGCCACCGCCGCAGCCGGGCGCGGAACTCCTCCTCCTCTTCGGTGCAGGTGAGGTCCATCAGGCGGGGCCGCGGTCGAGGTCGAGGCCGAGCATGCGGATGGCGTTGCCGCGCATGAGCTTGTAGACGGTCTCGTCGTCGAGGCCCCGGACGTGGTCGAGGGCGACGTCCTTGGTGTGCGGGAAGGTCGAGTCGACGTGCGGGTAGTCGGTCTCGAAGGTGGCGTTGTCGCAGCCGACGACGTCGAGCGAGGCGATGCCGTGCTTGTCGCGGAAGAAGCAGCAGAAGATCTGGCGGTAGTAGTACGTGGACGGGGGTTCGGGGATCAGGTCGCGGACGCCGCCCCAGGCGCGGTGTTCCCGCCAGACGTCGTCGGCGCGTTCCAGGGCGTAGGGGATCCAGCCCATCTGGCCCTCGCTGTAGGCGAGCGTGAGGCGGGGGAAGCGCACGAGGACGCCGCTGAAGAGGAAGTCCATCATCGAGGCCATGGCGTTGTTGAAGCTGAGGCTGGCCTGGACGGCGGGCGGGGCGTCGGGGGAGGCGGCGGGCATCTGGCTGCTGGAGCCGATGTGCATGTTGACGACCGTGCCGGTCTCCTGGCAGACGGCGAAGAAGGGGTCCCAGTAGCCGGAGTGGATCGAGGGGAGTCCGAGGTGGGTGGGGATCTCGGAGAAGGTGACGGCCCTGACGCCCCGGGCGGCGTTGCGGCGGATCTCGGCGACCGCGAGGCCGATGTCCCACAGGGGGATGATGCAGAGCGGGATGAGGCGGCCGCCGCTGTCCCCGCACCACTCCTCGACCATCCAGTCGTTGTAGGCGCGGACGCAGGCGAGGGCGACCTCCTTGTCGTGGGCCTCGGCGAAGGTCTGGCCGCAGAAGCGGGGGAAGGTCGGGAAGCAGAGGGACGCCTCGACGTGGTTGAGGTCCATGTCCTTCAGGCGGGCGGCGGGGTCCCAGCAGCCGCGGCGCATCTCCTCCCGGGTGATGCCCTCCAGGGTCATGTCGTCGCGGTCGAAGCCGACGGCGGCGATGTTGCGCTTGTACGGGAACTGGAGGTCCTCGTAGATCCACCAGTCGGTGGGCGGGCCGTCGGGGTCCATCGTGATCCGGTACTTGCCGGCGACGTAGGCGAGCTCGCCGATGCCGGCGGTGAGGGGCCGGGGGCCGCGGTCGCGGTACTTCTTCGGGAGCCAGGTGTCGAAGAGGTGGGCCGGTTCGATCACGTGGTCGTCGACGCTGATGATGCGGGGCAGTTCCGTCATGGAGCCCTCTCCCATTTCTGATGGACCGTCAGATCCGATGGAGCCAGGCTAGCCCCGCACCCCTGGACCGACAAGCGCCGGACCTCTACGCTCACCGCACCATCTGACGGAACGTCAGCCAGGAGGAGTACGGGATGAACGAGACCGCACACGCCCTCAGCGACTCCCGCACGCTCTGGGAGCTCGTCGAACGCCGCGCCGGGCTCACCCCCGACCGGCCCGTCCTGCTCCAGGGTGACCGCGTCCTGACCTTCGGGGGACTGCGCGAGCACGCCGAGCGGTGCGCCGCCGGGCTGTACGCGCGGGGCGTGCGCCCCGGCACGGTCGTCGCCTGGCAGCTGCCCACCCGCATCGAGACGGCCGTCCTCTCCTTCGCGCTCGCCCGTCTCGGCGCCGTCCAGACCCCGGTGATCCCCTTCTACCGGGACAAGGAGGTCGGCTTCGCCCTGCGCGCCTCGCGGGCCGAGTTCTTCGCCGTCCCCGGGACCTGGCGTGGATTCGACCATGCCGCGATGGCCCGGCGGCTCGGCGCACCCCACGTCCTGGAGGCGTACGACGACCTGCCGGACGGCGACCCCGCCGTCCTGCCCCCGCCGCCCGCCTCCGGCACCGACGTCCGCTGGATCTACTGGACCTCCGGCACCACCTCCGACCCCAAGGGCGTCCTGCACACCGACCGCTCGCTCCTCGCCGGCGGCTCCTGCCTCGCCCACGCGCTGCGGCTCACCGACGCGGACGTCGGCTCGATGGCCTTCCCCTACGCCCACATCGCCGGCCCCGACTACACCGTGATGCTGCTGCTGTACGGGTTCCCGGCCGTGATGTTCGAACAGTTCGCGCTGCCCGACGCCCTGGACGAGTACAACCGGCACGGCGTCACGGTGGCCGGCGGCTCCACCGCCTTCTACTCCCTCTTCCTCGCCGAGCAGCGCAGACGGCCCGACAAGCCCGTCATCCCCACCCTGCGGCTCCTCGCCGGCGGCGGCGCGCCCAAGCCGCCGGAGATCTACCACGCCGTCCGCCGGGAGCTGGGCTGCCAGCTCACCCACGGATACGGCATGACCGAGGTCCCCATGATCACCATGGGCGACCCCGACGACACCGCCGAGAACCTCGCCGGCACCGAGGGCCGCCCGCCCGCGGGCATGGAGATACGCATCACCGACGGCGGCGAGGTGCGCCTGCGCGGCGAGGCCGTCTGCCGCGGCTACCTGGACCCGGAGCAGACCGCCGCCGCCTTCGACGACGAGGGCTTCCTGATCACCGGCGACGTCGGGCACCTCACCCCGACCGGCCACCTCGTGCTCACCGGTCGGATCAAGGACATCATCATCCGGAAGGGAGAGAACATCTCGGCCAAGGAGGTCGAGGACCTCCTCCACCGCCATCCGGACGTCGGCGACGCCGCCGTGATCGGCCTCCCCGACGCCGAACGCGGCGAACGCGTCTGCGCCGTCGTCGAACAGCCCCCGGGCGCCGGCCCGCTCACCCTCCCCGCCGTCACGGCCTTCCTGCGGGAGGCGGGCCTCTCCGTGCACAAACTGCCCGAGCAGCTGGAGGTGGTGGAGGCCCTTCCCCGCAACGAGACCCTGCGCAAGGTCCTCAAGTACCGGCTCAGGGAGCGGTTCGGGTCCGCTCCCCGCTGAGCGCCTCGTCCACGTCCCCGTACACCTCGAACAGGCGCCGGACGCCCAGCGCGGACAGCACCCGGTCGACGTGGGTCTCCCCGCCCCCGTCCGGCTCGCCGGGCAGGATCAGCCGCAGGCGGCCCCCGCAGGAGCGCAGCAGCCGGCGGGCGGCGATCAGCACGCCCACCCCGCTGGAGTCGCAGAACCGCACACCCGACAGGTCGACCACCAGGTCGTGGCGGCCGACCGCGACGGCGTCGTGGACGCCGCGGCGTATCCGGGGAGAGGTGACCAGGTCCAGTTCCCCCCGGATCCGCAGAACGGTCCAGGAGCCGTACTCGTCCTCGTCCACCTCGATCGCTGTCACGGCACGGCGCCTCCCCCCTGGGGCCGCGCCGAAACCAGCTTCGTCGGGGATGACGCGTTCCTTACCATCCGGTAGCTCGTCAAGAGCGCACTTGCGGCAAACAGGCGTGCGCCGTCGGCACGGCGCACTACTTTGGAGAGGAAGGCGAAGGGACCGGGCACCAGGAGGGGCGGAAGGTCGGATGGCGATGGACACACCACCGCGCTGGGACCGCAAGATGCAGCAGCGACTCGCCCGCGGCGAGGCCGCCGCCCTCGGCGAGCTCTACGACCGGTTCGCCTCCCTGGTGCACAGCCTCGCCCACCGCGTCCTCGACGACGACGACGCGGCCGACCAGGTCACCCGCGAGGTCTTCGGCTACATCTGGGAGAACCCCGACGCCTACGACCCCAAGCAGGGCAACATGCGCTCCTGGGTCGCCCGGCTCACCCAGCGCCAGGCCGTCCACCGGCTGCGGCAGGCCGAGGCGACGGCCTACGCGGAGACCGGACTCGGCTCCGCCGAGGAGCTGGAACAGAAGGTCCGCCGCGCCAACGTCGCCGCCCGCGCCGACTACATCGTCACCTCCATGCCCGCCCCGCTGCGCGCCGCCCTCGAACTCGCCTACTTCCAGCGGCGCGACTACCGGCAGACCGCCGCCGACCTCGGCGTCACCGACGACGAGGCCCGCCGGCGCCTCCGGCTCGGCCTCCAGCTGCTCTCCACCGCCCACACCCGTCCCCTCGGCGGCTCCTCGCCGCCCGGATACGGACCGGCGCTGTGAGCGGGGCGGACGACGAAGCCGACGACGTCGCACGCGCCCCCTGGATACCCGGGCCGCGCGAGGCCGCCGACGACCACGCCGACCTCTCGGCCGCCGGCCCGCCGTGGACCGACGACCCCCGGACCGACGCCGCCCGGACCGACGGCCACTGGACCGACGGCCTCCGGGACGGCGGCCTCCGGGACGGCGGCGACGAACCCGACGTCCCCGAACTCAGCCACGCCGTGCTCAAGTCCCTCCTCGGGGCCTGGGCGCTCTCCGCGTGCTCCGGCGGCGAGACGAGGGCCGTCGAGGACCACCTCACCGCCTGCGCGCCCTGCGCCGACGAGGCGCTGCGGCTGCGCGACGCCGTCGCCCTCCTCCACGAGGACCGCGACCTCGACCTCGACCCGCTGCTGCGCTCCCGCGTCCTGGAGAACTGCCTCGGCCGCCGCCCCGCGCGCATCCCCGTCCCCGACTGGGTCACGCCCTACGACGCCGAGACCGCCCGGCTCGACGCGCTCCTGCGCGACATCGGCGAATCCGAATGGCACGCGCCCGTACGGCTCAAGTGGTACGAGGAGGACCGGGTCGTCCGCCGCAAGGCCACCGTCGCCGGGGTCATCGGCCACCTCCTCGCCGTCGACGGCCTCGTCTCCGCCGCGCTCGGCCTGGACGACCCGCTCGGCGCCGGCGTGCCCGAACTCTCCCCCGCCGAACGGACCGAGGCCTTCTGGTCCGGCCTCGACCGGCCGCCCAACCGCGCCCTGCGCGGGCCCTGGCGCGCCCAGAGCCACACCCTCATCCGCACCGTCTCCTTCGCCGGGCGCGGCGTCGCCGACCTCACCGTCACCTACAAGGACTTCGCCCTGCCGCTGAGGGACTCGCTCCTGGAGCGGGCCTTCGAGTGCTGGGTCCACGCCGACGACATCGCCACCGCGGTCGCCTACCCCTACGCCCCGCCCTCCGGCGCCCACCTCCACGGCATGATCGACCTCGCCGCCCGGCTGCTGCCCGCCGCGCTCGCCGGCCGCCGCCGCACCGGTCTCGCCTCGCCCGCCCGCGGGCTCGTCGCCGCGGGTGCGCCCGGCCGCTCCCTCCACCTGGAGGTCGAGGGCGCCGGCGGCGGCCACTGGTACATCGCCCTCGACTCCCCCGCCGCCGTCGGCTCCCCCGAACAGTCCGTCGCCCAGGTCGCCATGGACGGCGTCGAGTTCTGCCAGCTCGTCGCGGGCCACATCTCCCCCGAGGAGGCCGCGGCCGGGCAGGACGGGGACCGTGAGGCCATCCGCGACGTCCTCTCGGCCGCCGCCTCCCTCAGCCGCCTCTGACTCCACCGTGCCCACGCGGGTCCGCGGCCGCACGAGGGCGGGGGTACAGGGACCCGGCGGGGCCCCGTACGAGGGGGTCAGGCGAAGACGACCGTGCGGCGGCCGTTGAGGAGGATGCGGCGTTCGGCGTGCCATTTGACGGCCCGCGCGAGCGCCTGGCACTCGACGTCCCGTCCGATCGCGACGAGCTGGTCGGGCGTGACCTCGTGGCCGACGCGCTCGACCTCCTGCTCGATGATCGGGCCTTCGTCGAGGTCGGCGGTGACGTAGTGCGCGGTGGCGCCGATGAGCTTGACGCCGCGGGTGTGGGCCTGGTGGTACGGCTTGGCGCCCTTGAAGCTGGGGAGGAAGGAGTGGTGGATGTTGATGATCCGGCCGGACAGCTGCTTGCAGAGGTCGTCGGAGAGGACCTGCATGTAGCGGGCGAGGACGACGAGCTCGACGTTCTGCTCGCGGACCAGTTCGAGGAGTTCGGCCTCGGCGTCGGCCTTGGTGTCCTTGGTGACGGGGATGTGCCGGAAGGGCAGCCCGTAGGAGCCGACGAGTTCGGCGAAGTCGGTGTGGTTGGAGACGACGGCGACGATCTCGACGGGCAGGGCGCCGATCCGGGAGCGGAACAGCAGGTCGTTCAGGCAGTGCCCGAACTTGGAGACCATGAGGACGACCCGCATGCGCTGGTCGGCGCGGTTGATCTGCCAGTCCATCCCGTAGGAGTCGCCGACCGCGGCGAAGCTCGCCCGCAGCTTGTCCACGTTCACCGGCGCCTCGGCGGAGAAGTGGACCCGCATGAAGAAGAGACCGGTGTCGCGGTCTCCGAACTGCTGGCTGTCCTCGATGTTGCAGCCGGTGATGAAGAGGTAGCTCGACACGGCGTGCACGATGCCCTGCTTGTCGGGGCACGAGAGGGTGAGGACGTACTGGTCGGTCATGTCGGTCAGCCTGCCACACCCGGGTGTGGCGGGTGAGCCCCTGTCCGTCAGGCGGAACGGTCGGGGGCCTGTTCGCGAGCGCCTCGCGGGCGGGGCGCGAGGGGGCCGCGAGCGGGGTGGCAGCGGGTCAGGAGCGGGTCATGATCCGGAGGACGTCGAGGGGGCGCGGAGGGGTGTCGGGGTCTTCGCCGTCGGCCTGTGCCATCCGTACGTGGGCCTCGCGGGCGGCGCGGACGGCTTCGGGCCACCCGTGGTGCTGGAGGTAGGCGGAGACGGGGGCGTCGGGTCCGACCTGGTGCATGATCCGCAGGACGCGGAGGACGGCGACGTCGACGAGGGCGGCCTCGCCGGTGTCGCGGAAGATCGCGCCGACGTACTTCTCGGCGGACCAGTTGTCGAGCCAGGTGTCCTCGACCAGGCGGTAGACGGCGTCGGTGACGTCGCCGTACCCGTCCAGGCCGGCCAGCCAGGTCGTCTCGTGGAACCCGGGGTCGGAGAGCATGTGCAGCGCCGAGCGCACGTTGATGCGCCAGCGCCACCACGGCATGTCGTTGAGCGGCATGTCGCCCATGGTGGAGGAGCGACGGCCGCGACGGGAAGAGTTCACCGAACCGGAGACTGGACTGGACACGTTTCGATCGTACGTTCCCTTGCGGAATAAGCGGACTCACCCCCTCCTCATGCGGCCCTGGCTCCCGTAATTCACCTTCACGTCACCCACCGTTGAACCGTGCTCACTCCCGCGTTACCCATGAGGCGGAAATGTGCATGCCCATGACCGGTAGGCGACTGACCTCACTCCTCGCGTACGTCACGACCGCGGCGACCGGAGCGTCGCTGCTCACCGGGTGCGGCGCGCTGCCCGGGAGCACGGGGGGCTCCCGGGAGCCCGTCACCGTGATGACCTGGGCGCCCGACCAGACCCGAGCGACCAACATGCCCGGAATGCCCGCCATGGCGCAGACCTACGCACGGTGGGTGAACGCACAGGGCGGCATCGACGGCCACGAACTGCGCGTCCTCACCTGCAACGAACAGAACACCTCCGCGGGCGCCTCCGACTGCGCCCGGCGGGCCGTCCGCGAGAACGCGGTCGCGGTCGTCGGCTCCTACAGCCAGAACGGGCGCGCCTTCATGGCCCCGCTGGAGGCCGCGGGCATCCCCTACATCGGCGGCTACGGGATCTCGGAGGACGAGTTCACCAGCCCGCTCTCCTACCCCGTGAACGGCGGGCAGGCCTCCCTCATCGCCGGCCACGGCATGCAGCTCGCCGCGTCCTGCCGGAAGGTCTCCCTCGTCCGCCCCGACACGATCGCCGGCGACAAGCTGCCCGGGCTCCTCAACTCGGGGCTGCGCAAGGCGAGTCACCGCAGCGCCACCGACATCCCGGCCCTGGAGGACGCGGCCGAGTACTCCCGTCAGGCCGACCGGGCCCGCGACCAGGCGGGCCGCGAGGACGGCTGCGTCACCGCGGTGCTCGGCGAGCGCACCCAGACCTTCTTCGACTCCTTCCGCCGGCTCCCGGAGAGCGACGGCGGCAAGGGCGAGGGCGACGGGGCGAAGGGCGGCGGGGAGGGCAGGGAGGACGGCGTCCGGATCTCCTCGGTCCTCGGCAGCGTCGGCCAGCCCGTGATCGACCGCACCGGCGGCGCCCACAGCCCCTTCGAGGGCGCGTACGTCACCGGCTGGTACCCGGAGGCGGACGACAAGAGCTGGGCGCCGATGCGCAAGGTCATCCAGGAGCACGCGTTCGCCGACAACCGGGTCGACCCGGCCGACGCGGGCGTGCAGACCACGTGGATCGCCTACACGGTGCTGCGCGAGGTCGTCGAGTCGCTCGACAAGGACCGGGTCACCGCCGCGCAGATATCCCACGCCCTCGACCGCGGCGCCCGCATCGACACGGGCGGTCTCACGCCCGTCCTGCGCTGGAAGTACGAGGACCTGCTCGGCGCCCCGGGCTTCCCCCGGATCGTCAACCACGAGGTGACGTTCCAGGTCGTCCGTCAGGGCCGGCTCGTCGCGCAGAAGCCCGGCTTCGTCGACGTCGGCGAAACCGTCCTCAGCGCCCCCTAGGGCCTGGCTCAGAGCTGGGTGTAGGTCCGCTTCTCCAGTCCGTACTTGTCGGCGGTCGGGTTCCACAGCCCGGCCGCCTTCTTCTTGGCGTTGGTGGCCTCGCCGCTCTTGGCGTTCGCCTCGGCGAGCTGGCTGGTCGAGCGGGCCTTGCCGCCCTTGCACGCCTTCTTCGCCTTCATCTGGTCGGCCCAGGCCGCGTAGTGGTCGTCGGCGGACGCCGATGCCTGCCAGGCCTTGGTGAGCGCCGCCGTCAGCGCGGCGTTGTCCGGGATCTTGTCGACGGACAGCGACTGGAGCCGCGTCACCAGACCGCGGCGCTGCTCGGCGGCGCCGCGCAGGTCGGTGGCCGCCTTGTCGAGGTTCTTGCACTGCTTGATCGACTCGACCGAGCTGATCACGGTGTCGCGGCTGCTGCTGCTGGTCGCGAGCAGCTTGCTCAGCTCCTGGGCCTGCGGCTCGGCCGGGTCGGCGGGCTTCTCGGCCGGGGTCTCGCCGGCCGAGGGGGCGGCGGAGCTGGCCGCCACGTTCTGGCCGCCCTTCACGGGGTCCTTGTCCTCGTCGCCGCCGCTGAGCAGGGCTCCGGCGCCGAGGCCGACGACCGCGCAGCCGACGACGACGGCGGCGATCAGCGCGACCGGCGACTTGCGGCGCGGGGCGGGCTCGTCGTCCTCGTAGTAGGCGTCCTGGTAGGCGTACGGCCCGCCGGGCGCCTGGCCCCCCGGGCCTCCGGGCTGCTGCTGCGGGGCCGGGTAGCCCTGCTGCGGGTGCTGCTGCTGGTAGGCGGGAGGGGCGGGCTGCTGCGGGTAGCCCTGGGTGGCCTGGGGGCGCGGCGGCTGCGGCGCCTCGGTGCGGAAGAGGCTGTCGAACTCCGCCGGGGGCTGCCGCTCGCCGGGCTCCTGCGCGGGTACGGGGGCGATGTACTGGGTGGCGTCGGACGCGCCGGGGACGCCGGCGCCCGGCCCCTGCGGCGGCAGCGAGCCGGTGCCGAGGAACGGGGTCGCCTGCCCGCCGCCCTGCTGCTGCGGCGGGACGGGGGCGATGAACTGCGTGGCCTGGAGGTCCCCGGCGGCCTGCGCGGCCGGCGGCGGGTAGCCGTATCCGGGCTGCACCGGCGGCATCCCGCCCGGGACGGGCGCGATGTGCTGGGTCGCCTGAAGGTCGGCGGCCGGTCCGGGCTGCGGGTAGCCGTATCCGGGCTGCGGCGGCGCCTGGTGCGGGTAGCCGGGCGCGGCCTGCTGCGGCGGGACGGGCGGCAGGTACTGCGTCGACTGCATGTCGGCGCCGCCCGGCGGTGCCTCCGGGGGCAGGGGCTGCGCGGGCGGCAGGGGCTGCCCGCCCGGCGCGGCGCCGGCGGGACCCCAGCCGCCGTCCCACGGCTGTGCTCCCCCGTGGGCACCGTCGTGCGCGGGGGGCACCGCCGGGTACTGCGGCTCCGGACCCTGTCCGTTCTGCGTCACCGGGACTCCTACCGATAAACCTATGGAATCGTCGGCTCACGCTACCGGGTGCGCCCGGGGCTCCGCACACACGTGTGAGCCCGGTTACACAACCTTCTCGTCCGGCGGCCCGTCCCGCCGCCGGACGACACCCCTCATGCCGCGGCGAGGTCCATGCGCGCGCCGAACTCCCGCACCACCGGCTCGGCCGCGTACGGCTCCAGGCGTTCCCTCAGGTCCTCCAGGTACTCGGCGCTCCGTGACGACCGCAGGGTGCCCAGCAGTTCGAGCGCCTCCGTCCCCGTCCGGCACGCCTGTTCCACCTCGCGCTGCTGGACCCGCGCCGACGCGAGCAGGGCGAGCCCGATCGCGCGCCGGCGCACGCGGGTCGCCGGATGGCCGGCGACCGACGCCTCCGCCGCCCGCGCCGCGGCGTCCGCCTGCCCCAGGTCGCGGTGGCAGTGGGCCAGTTCGTCCGCGAGGTAGGCGTGGTCGAAGTGGGCGATCCACACCGGGTCGTCGCCCGCCTCGGGGTCGGCCTGCTCCAGGGCCTGCGCGGCGCGGCCCGCCGCCGACTCGAAGGCCACGGCGTCGCCGAGCAGCGCGTGCCCGCGGGCCTCGGCCGCGAGGAACATCGCCTCCGCCCGCGGCGGCACCTTCCCGCGCGCGCCCTCCTGCGCGGCCCGGGCCAACTGGGTGATCTCGCGCGGGTTCCCGAGCTGTGCGGCGAGGTGGCTCATGGACGCGGCGAGCACGTAGCCGCCGTACCCGCGGTCGCCGGCCGCCTGCGCGAGCCGCAGCGCCTGGACGTAGTACCGCTGCGCCAGCCCGGGTTCACCGGTGTCCACGGCCATGTACCCGGCGAGTTCGGTGAGTCGGGCGACCGCCCCGAAGAGCTGCCGGCCCACCGCCTCGCGGTACGAGCCGGACAGCATCCCCGACACCACGCTGTCGAGGTAGTGGACCACCACGGGGCGCACGTGTCCGCTGCCGAACCGCCGGTCGAGGTCGACGAGGGCGCTCGTCATCTCCCGGACCGCCGCCACGTCCGCGACCCCCACCCGCGCGCCCGCGAGCCGGGCCACGTGCGGGTCCGGGACGGTGATCAGCCAGTCCCGGCTGGGCTCGACCAGCGCCGAGGCGGCCACGGCGGACCCGGAGAGGAAGTCCCGGCGCCCGACGTCGCTGCGCCACAGCTCGCAGACCTGCTCGATCGCCGCGGGCACGGTGGGCGCGAACTGGAGGCCCACGCCGGCCGCGAGGTTGCGGCCGTTGGCCATGCCGACCTCGTCGATGGTGACCGTGCGGCCCAGCTTGCGGCCCAGCGCCTCCGCGATGATCCCGGGCGCCCGGCCGCGCGGCTGCTGCCCGCGCAGCCAGCGGGCGACCGACGTCTTGTCGTACCGGAGGTCGAGGCCGCGCTCCGCGCCGACCATGTTCACCCTGCGGGCGAGTCCGGCGTTGGAACAGGCCGCCTCCTGGATGAGCGACTGGAGCCGTTCGTTGAGCTGACGCGGAACGAGTGGCCTGGCTGCCATGAGTACCCCCTGAGGCCGTGCGGTGATCACGAGAGGAGTGATCACTGCCCGGTGGATATCCGGTCAATGCCGATGTGAACACGCGAAACCGGACACGCCGGCCACGAACCCTCCGACGCCCCCACCACTCCGTACCCACCCCCGCTCCCCACACCTCCACGCGCCCCCGCACGTGCACCCATGCGCCCCACATGCAGGATCGATGCGTCAACACGCCCGGCACCACGCCCGTAACCCCAGGTGACCGGGGAAGTTGTGCTCATCGTGGAAGAGACCATGGGAGTCACGGACGCCGCACAGATCCCCCAGCAGCGCGGCGAGCAACTGCTGGACAGCGCCGTGCGGTACGCGGAAGAGCGGCACTGGGACGTGTTCCCCGGAACCTGGCTCGAGGCCGTCGAGGGCAGGGAACGCTGCTCCTGCGGCGCGGAGGCGTGCGCCGTCCCCGGCGCCCACGCGGTCAGGCCCGACTGGTCGACCCAGGCCACCGGGAGCGGGGTCGGCGCGCGCCGCATGTGGTCCAAGACGCCGAAGGCGTCCATCCTGCTGCCGACCGGCCGCACCTTCGACGCCATCGAGGTCCCCGAGTCCGCCGGCTTCCTCGCGCTCGCCCGCATGGAGCGGATGGAGCTGACGCTCGGCCCCGTGACCTGCACCCCCGACCGCCGGATGTACTTCTTCGTGCTGCCCGGCGCCGCCGCCAAGGTGCCCGACCTCGTCCGCAAGCTCGGCTGGGCGCCCGCCTCGATCGACCTCGTGACGCGCGGCGAGGGCCACTACGTCGCCGCGCCGCCGACCCGCGTCGGGGGTTTCGGCGCCGTCCAGTGGGCCCGCCGCCCCACCCCCGCGAACCGCTGGCTGCCGGACGCCGAGGAGCTGATCAGCGCCCTCGCGTACGCGTGTGGCCGGGAAGCGGCGGAGGCCCGCGACCGCCGGGCGTGAACCCGGGAGGCGCCATGGCCTCACCCGTATGGTGGTGCCCGTACACACGGGGACCATCGAAGGGTTGACCGACCATGCCTGACCAGGCATCTGACGGAGCGTTCGACAAGGCGGGCACCGCACCGGGGGACGGTGCGGTGCCCGCGGTGCGTGTCGAGGGGCTGTGGAAGCGATTCGGCCGGCAGATCGCGGTGAACGGGATCGATCTCGTCCTGCCGGCCGGCCGGTTCATCGGACTCGTCGGGCCCAACGGCGCCGGCAAGACCACCACCCTCTCCATGATCACCGGACTGCTGCGGCCGGACCACGGGCGGGTGCTCGTCGCCGGGCACGACGTGTGGGCCGACCCGGAGTCGGTCGCGCAGGTCAAGGCCCGCATCGGCGTCCTGCCGGAGGGACTGCGCCTCTTCGAGCGCCTCTCCGGCCGCGAGCTCCTCGCCTACAGCGGGCGGCTGCGCGGGCTGCCGGGCGCCGAGGTCGACAAGCGCGCCGCACAGCTCCTCGACGTCCTCGACCTCACCGGCTCGCAGAACAAGCTGGTCGTCGACTACTCGACCGGCATGCGGAAGAAGATCGGCCTGGCCGCCGCCCTCCTCCACAACCCCGAGGTCCTCTTCCTCGACGAGCCCTTCGAGGGCGTCGACCCGGTCTCCGCCCAGACCATCCGCGGCGTCCTGGAGCGGTACACCGCCTCCGGCGCGACCGTCGTCTTCTCCAGCCACGTCATGGAGCTCGTCGAGTCGCTCTGCGACTGGGTCGCCGTGATGGCCGGCGGCCAGATCCGCGCCCAGGGCCCGCTGGCCGAGGTCCGCGGCTCGGCGCCCTCCCTCCAGGCCGCGTTCCTGGAGCTGGTCGGTGCGAACGGCCGCGAGGCGGCCGGCGACTCCCTCGACTGGCTGGGCGGCGGGGCCGTCCCCGGCGCCGGTGCGACGGGCGGGGCGGGCTCGGGCGGTACGCAGCGATGACCGCCGCCACCACCGCCACCGGCGGCTCCCCCGCCCTGCCCGACGCGCCCGCCGCCGTGCCGTCGCTGACGTCGGTCTTCGTCCGGCTCAAGCTGTCGCTGCTGCGCAACGGGCTGCGGCAGTCCGGCGGGCGGACCGCCGCGTACATCGTCTCCGTCGTCTTCGGCGCCGTCTTCGCGGCGGGCCTCGTCCTCGGCTTCGTCCTGCTGCGCGGCCACGCCGACGCGCCCACCGTCGCCATCCTCCTCATGGGCGTCCTCGCGCTGTCCTGGGCGGTGATGCCGCTGTTCATCCCCAGCGGCGACGAGACCCTCGACCCGTCACGGCTCGTGATGCTGCCGCTGATGCCCCGGCCGCTGATCCGGGCGCTGCTCGTGGCCTCCCTCGTCGGCGTGGGCCCCGTCCTCACCCTCGTCCTCGCCCTGGGCGCGGCCCTGTCCCTGGCGCACGGGGCCGCGGCCGTCGCCGTCGCCGTCGTCGCCGTGCCGCTCACCGCCGTCACGTGCGTGGCGCTGTCGCGGGCCGTCGCCGCCGCCAACGTCCGGCTCCTCACCTCCCGCAAGGGCCGCGACCTGGCGCTCCTGAGCGGTCTGGTCATCGCCGTCGGCATGCAGTTCGTGAACTTCGGCGCCCAGCGCCTGGGCCAGGCCGGCGGGCTGGAGTCCCTCGAACCGGCCACGGCCGTCGTCGGCTGGCTCCCGCCCGCGGCCGCGCTCGGCGCGGTCGACTCCGCGAGCCGCGGCGACCACGCCGTCGCCGCCGCGCGCCTGCTGCTGACGGCAGCCGCCCTGGTGGCGCTCCTCGCCTGGTGGCAGCGGAGCCTGGTGCGGCTGATGGTCGAGCCCGACGGCTCCACGATCGGCGCCGCCCCCGACTCCCGCGAGAAGTCCGGCACGGGACGGCTCGGCCGTCTGCTGCCGGCCGGGCGCACCGGCACCGTGATGGAGCGCACCCTGCGGTACGTGTGGCGCGACCCGAAGACGAAGGCGGCGTGGGTGACCTCGCTCGCCATCGGCCTGATCGTCCCGATGTTCAACGCCCTCCAGGGCCAGGGCTCGATCTACTTCGCCTGCTTCGCCTCCGGCATGCTCGGCATGCTCATGTACAACCAGTTCGGCCAGGACAGCTCGGCGTTCTGGATGGTCGCCCAGACCATCTCGACGCCCGCCGACGCCTACGCCGAACTCCGGGCGCGCGCCCTCGCGCTGCTCACCGTCACGCTGCCGTACACGGTGCTCGTCACCGCGGCCACGGCCGCCGTCCTCGGCGACTGGTCCGGGTTCCCCGAGGCCCTCGGCCTCGCGCTCGGCCTCCTCGGCGCGATGGTCGGCACGGGCGCCGTGACCACGGCGAGCTTCCCGTACTCGATCCCCCAGGACAGCGGCTACAAGAACGTGGTGCCCGGCCAGGGCGGTCTGGCCTGGATCTCGATCATGGGCGGCATGTTCGCGGCCGCGCTGCTCTGCTCCCCGCTCATCGGCGCCACGATCTACCTGCACGTCTCCGACGGGCACTCCCTGCTCTGGCTCCTGCTCCCCGCCGGCGCCCTCTACGGCGCCCTCCTCCTGAACGCGGGCCTCAGGCTCGCCGCACCCCGCACCGCCCGCCGCCTCCCGGAGATCCTCGCGGCGGTCAGCAAGGGCTGAACCGTTCCGCCGCACACCCCGACGGCCCGCACGCCCGCCCGACGAGCGGGTCGTCGGCGGGGTCAGCGCACCCGGAGACGAGCGCGGCGAGGGCGAGCGCGAGGAGGGCGCCGGCGGCGGGACGGGAGGAGAGGCGAGGCGGCATGCGTCCCCTCGTCGGTCACGGGCCCGAACCGTCGTGCGCACGGCGGGAGTCGTGACCGATCCACGGCCTCGCGCACCGGGGCCGGGCCGCGGGAATTGCCTTGCGGGGCCCGATCGCCCCGTACGATCCTCGCCCCATGACCGTCACCCAGCCGCGCCCCCTGATCGACGTCGACGCCGGTCTCGTCCTCCGTGCCCTCGACGCCGAGGCGGACCTCGCCGAGTACGTCCGGGTGATCGAGGAGTCGCTGGACCATCTGCGGCCCTGGATGCCGTGGGCCGCCGAGCACAGCCTGCAGCGGGCGACCGCCTTCCTGCGCTGCCGGGCCGAACGCTGGGAGCGGGGGACGGAGTTCACGTACGCGGTCGTCCTCGACGGGGCGATCGTCGGCTCCACCGGGCTGCACCGGTACGAGGACTCCCCGCCCGGCACCCTGGAGATCGGCTACTGGCTGCATCCGGCGGCCACCGGACGCGGGATCGCGACCCGGGCGGCCCGCGCCCTCACCGAGGAGGCGTTCCGGCTGCCCGGCGTCGACCGGGTCGAGATCGTCCACGACGCCGCCAACCACGCGAGCGGCGCCGTCCCCGCCCGGCTCGGCTTCACCCACACCCTGCGGCCCGCCCATCCCACCGCGCCGCGGGCCCCGGCGGAGACCGGAGAGGACCGGGTCTGGCACCTCACGCGATAGCCGCGCGGCCGGAGGGCCGCCGGCCCTCCCCGGCGCATCAGGCGCGCGCGGACTTCCACTCCTCGGCCAGCAGACCGAGCAGCACCTCGTCGAGGAACTCGCCCAGCACCCATGCCGAGGAGCGCAGCACGCCCTCGCGCACGAAGCCGTTCCGCTCGGCGGAGCGCAGCATCCCCGCGTTGTCGGCGAGCGTCTCGATCTGCAGCCGGTGCAGCCCGCGGACGACGAAGCCGTAGTGGCACAGCACCGCCACCACGTCCGTGCCGTAGCCCCGGCCGCGCGCGGCCGGCAGCAATCCCAGCCCGATGTGCGCGGCCCTGCTGTGGGTGTCGATCCCCCACAGCGTCGCCGTACCGATCAGGGTCCCGCCCTCCAGCTCCACCACGGAGAAGGGGACGTGCTGCTCGCGGGTGTCGTCGACCACGAGCCGGGGGTCCTTCGCCCCGGGCGAGATCGGCCGCCAGGGCCCGCTCTCCGCCCGCGACCCGTTCACCACGTCGTCGTAGAGCTCGGTCCGCAGGATCGGGATGTCGTCGTCGTGGCGGGCCCTCAGCCCGACCTTGCTGCCCCTCAACATGTGCGTCTTCCTATCGGAAGCGATCGGCGGACGACAAACCAATTCCTCCTCACGGACGCTCACATGGGGCGGTCCCCGGCTAGCGGACGACGTCGAAGACGTTCTTCTGGACGCCGTTCGCGTACGCCTCGTGCTCGACCAGCTTCAGCTTCTGCGCGTCCTTGTCGGTGGCGCTGAAGAGGCGCTTGCCGGCGCCGAGGAGGAGGGGGAAGACCAGCAGGTGGTAGCGGTCGATCAGGCCGGCGTCGGACAGGGCGTGGTTCAGGGCGGCGCTGCCGTGGACGATGATCGGGCCGCCCTCGGTCTCCTTGAGGGCGGCGACCTCGTCGAGGTTGCGCAGGATCGTCGTCTCGCCCCAGTTCGACACCAGGTCGCCGTCGGTGAGCGTCGTGGAGACGACGTACTTCGGCATGACCTTGTAGTCGGCGAACTCCTCCATGTCCGGCCACACGGGGCTGAACGCCTCGTAGCTGGTCCGGCCCAGCAGCAGCGCCGCCGCCTCCTTCTGCTCCCGCCCCTTGATCTCGAACGCCTCCGGGAGGAACTCGACCTCCTTGAACGTCCATCCCGAGTTGCGGTAGCCGGGCTCCCCGCCCGGGCCCTCCACGACGCCGTCGAGGGAGATGAAGGCGGTGCTGATGAGAGTGCGCATCTGGGGTTCCTCTGTGTCTCGGGTCGTCCGGTCTCGGTGGCTCGATGGTGCCCGCCCGCCGCTCCCGAGCGGCCGCCGCGCACCTTCCGAGAACTATGACCGGCGCCTTCCGGAAAACTCATCGCTCTTCGGAAACTTGCTCCACGCGAGTCCCACGGGACGGGGCCGGCTCACGGCGACGGCGCGGCGGCGGCCTGTTCCACGAGGGTCCGCCAGGGGGCCCGTGGCGCCCGTTCGCCCGGGTGGATCCCGTGGGCCCGGCGCGCCAGTTCCGTGCGGCAGGAACCGCACCGCGTCTCGTCGCCGACCGGACGGAAGACGTGCTCCTCGCCCAGGCCGTCACAGGTCACCAGGGCGGCGGGCGGGACCACCGGACGCCCCGGGTCCCACACCGGGGACGAGGCCGCCGACGGGCCGGGCGGTACGGCCGCCGGTGCCGGGAGCTTCTCGGTCAGCCGGTGGCGCAGGAAGCCGACGGCCGACCGGATCCCGTCGCGCGGCAGGTGCGCCGTCAGCGCGTGCCGCAGATCCGCCGCCGAGACCCCCCGCCTCAGCCACTCCGCCGCCATCTCGGCCAGCCCCCGGGCCTCCCGGACACCGAGCAGCAGATCGCGGCTCTGATGCCGCAGCGAGAGCAGGAGACGCTCGGCCTGAGCGACTTCCGGGGCCTGAGCCGCAACGGGCTCCGGGTCCTGGTCCGGGTCCGGCGCCTTGTCCCTTGCTGCGTCCGGGTCCGGGTCCCGCACGGGTTCCGGCTCCGGCTCCGGCTGGTCTTCGGTGGGTGGGTGGGGAGAAGTCTTCTCCCGGTCTTTGTCTACCGGTGTACAGGAACCGACTTGCCGGGACTTCGGAAAACCGACCGTCGGTTCCCCGTGAGCCGGAGACCCGGTCGCGGACCCCGACCTGACCGCGTCCGCCTCTTCACGCGTCAGGGTGACCGTGGAGAGCAACTGCGAGGTCGCCCAGTACCCGCGCCGGTTCTGCGACTTCCACTCGTGGAGGAACCCGCACTCGGCCAGCCCCTGCCGCGCCCGGTTGTACGCCCGCGGCTTCATGCCCAGGTCGGCCGCGTGCTCGCCGAGGGGCTTGTCGCTCTCGGACTCGGGGAGGCCCTGGACGTAGATGAGGAGGAGCTTCGCGTCGCTGTTCAGACGCGGATGACGCACGACACCGTTCGAGACCTTGGTGAAACAGCGAACGGGAGCGATAGCATGCCGAAGCATTTCTGGTGGACTCCTAAGCTTCCACTGGCGGTGAAGGCCCTCGGATGGTGTTGCCGCACCCCCGGGGGCCGCTCCAATTTTCACGGAGCGTGATGATGCGCTCACCGTAGCGCACACTTCACGGTGCGATGCAACAACCCTCCTTCCACGAACGGATCTTCGAGCGTCGGCCGCGACCTCCAGTCCAGCGGCCAGGTCGTCCCCCGCAGCGCCGGAATCCCGACGTACGACTCGCTCCGCCCGCCACCACCGCTCAACGCCCGCACCGGACCCGGCCATTCGTACTCCCCCGCCGTCCTGGGCGGCAGCAGGAAGTACAGGTTCTTCTCCCCCGTCGCCTCCCGGACGATCGGGCCCGCCTGGAAGTCCGTGAACGACATCAGGCGGTAGGCCACGTCCTCGCCCAGGAACCCCCCGATCCGTACCGCGTCGAAGTGGATCCCCGCGTGACGCAGCGCGTGCCCGGTCTCGGGCACCCAAGCGGGCTTGATGTCAAGCGACTTGCGCAGATTCATGCGGCCAGCCTGCTGTGCGTGGTTGCCTGTGACCAGGGCCGCAGTCCGGTTGTGCAGGACTGTGCACTCGGGAGGTCGGGTGTGAACAACGAGAAGAAGAGCCCCGGCGCCGCCAAGGCGTTCGGCGCGCTGCTCCGCTTCCATCGCGAGCGGGCGGGCGTCTCACAGGAGGCGCTGGGCCGGGAGACCGGCTATTCCAAGTCCCAGGTCGCCATGATCGAACGGGGAGAGCGGAGAGCCAGGGGGCGGTTCGTCGAACTCTCGGACGAGATGCTGGGTGCACAAGGTGCACTGCTGAAGGTGGCGAACGAGGTCACGGCGAGTGGCGTCGCCGCGTGGTTCGAGGACTATCTGAAGGAGGAGGCGAGGGCCGCCGGCATCCACAAGTACGAGATCCAGCTGATCCCCGGGCTGCTCCAGACCGCGGAATACGCGCGGGCCGTCTTCCACTGCGCCGTACCGGCGCTGGAGGACGAGGACATAGAGGCGGGTGTCCTCGCGCGCGTGAAGCGGCAGGAGCTGTTCTTCCGCAAGCCCCCGCCGCTCGTGACCTTCGTCCTGGAGAAGGCCGCGCTCACCAAGCCCATCGGCGGACCGGACGTCCTGCGGAAGAACCTGCTCCATGTGCGGGAGTGCGCCGAGCTGCGGAACGTGACCATCCAGGTCATGCCGGAGGACCGGTGGACCCACGCCGGCCTCGACGGTTCGTTCACCCTCCTGGAGACCGAGGAACGCCGGAGCCAAATCGTCTTTATCGAGGGACAGAGCGGCAGGTACTTTCTCAGCGAACAACCGGACGTGGGAGACGTCGCCGCCCGCTACAGCGCCCTGCGCGCACAGGCCCTCTCCCCCGAGGACTCCGCACGACTCATCGAACAGGTGGCACGAGAGCTATGAGCACCGACCTCAACTGGTTCAAGAGCAGCTACAGCGGCCCCCAAGGCGGCGACTGCATCGAGGTCGCCGTCACCTGGATCAAGTCCTCCTACAGCAGCGAGCAAGGCGGCAACTGCGTCGAGGTCGCCACCTCCCCCGCCGCCGTTCTGGTCCGCGACTCCAAGGACACCTCGCTCCCCGCGTTCGAGGTCTCGCCCGCCGCCTGGGGCGCGTTCGTGTCCACGGTGTGAGGACGCCGAGGGCCCCCACCGGTCGGGTGGGGGCCCTCGGCGTGTGCGGGCGCGGTGCCGCGGGTCAGAAGGCGCCGTTGAGGCCCCACCAGTCGCCGTCGTCGACGACGCCCGCGTTCAGGGTGCCGGTGCCCTTGCCCGTGTAGAGGAGGAGGCAGCCGACGCCGCGGCACTCGGGGGAGACGTAGCCGCTGTTGGTGATCGTGGCGACGTCGTTGCGGCCGTCGGCGTTGAAGTCGCCGACGGCGAGGAAGGAGGCCATGACGTTCCAGCCGGCGCCGATGAGGACGCGGGAGCCGACGCCGCCGGTGGCGGTGCCCGGGTAGAGCCAGAGCTTGCCGGTGGAGGGTTCGCGGGCGAGCAGGTCGGCCCGGCCGTCGCCGTTCATGTCGCCGGGGGCGACGAGCGCGTTCATGCCGTTCCAGCCGCCGGAGCCGACGAGGCGGCGGGAGCCGAGCGCGCCGGTGGCGGTGCCGGGGTACAGCCAGAGCTTGCCCGTGGCGGACTCGACGGCCATGAGGTCGGAGCGGCCGTCACCGGTGAGGTCACCGAAGGCGGTGATCTTGTTCATGGCGTTCCAGCCGCCGGAGCCGATCAGCTTCCGCGTGCCGACCGCGCCCGTGCCGGTGCCGGGGTAGGCCCACAGCTTGCCGGTGGCGGACTCGCGGGCGAGGACGTCCTCGCGGCCGTCGCCGGTGAAGTCGCCGTGGCGGGTGAGGGCGCTCATCGCGTTCCAGCCGCCGGTGCCGATGAGGCGTCCGGTGGTGTCGCCGGGCAGGAACCAGAGGCGGCCGGCCTTGTCGCGGACGAGGGCGTCGGGCTTCTTGTCGGCGTTCATGTCGCCGA
This sequence comes from Streptomyces sp. NPDC104202, assembly GCF_055584185.1. Taxonomy (NCBI): domain Bacteria; kingdom Bacillati; phylum Actinomycetota; class Actinomycetes; order Kitasatosporales; family Streptomycetaceae; genus Streptomyces; species Streptomyces sp. NPDC104202. The sequence continues at coordinate 46,410 of NZ_JBVJMN010000057.1, forward strand.
AGCCGGCCGCCTTGGTGCCGGTGGCGGCGTACCACTCGGGGTAGGCGGGCAGGACGCACTCGCGCTCGGTGGGGACGAACCTGAGCGAGCTGACCGAGTTGGTGCCCGGGCCGCCCCATTCGGTGCCCGCCGGGTCCGGCGGGCTGCTGTAGACGGCGCCCGACTGTCCGTAGTGGGCGTCCTCGTGGAAGCAGACGAATGCGCTGGTGCGGTTGACGACCGAACGGAACGCGTTGTCCCAGCTCCCGAGCGTGGGTGCGTTGACGTTCGTCTTGTACATGGTGCCGGTGCCGTTGTCGGACTTCCAGGCACAGAAGTATCCGGACGGGCAGTCGCGGATCGCGGCCTGGGCCGGCGCCGCGCCCGCGCCGAAGAGGCCGAGCGAGGTGAGCCCCAGCGTCGTGGCCACGGTGGCCACGCGCCGCAGCAGGGACATGCGCATGTGTTTCCTCCCCACCGGCGCGGAGACGAGCTGCTCGACGCGCCGTGGGAGGGAACGTACCGCGCGGGGTCGGGTGCGGCGCCGCAGGGGTGGCCACTTTCCGGAATGCCCGCTTCACCCGGGCCCCCGACCCGTCCGGCGGGCAGGCCGTAGTCTCGGCCACTTGTCGATCTTGAGAGGTGTTCGGATGATCACGCTGGCCTCCGCCGTCGCGCCCCCCGTCCTGCTGAACTCGGTGCAACTGGCCTCCCCGGTCCGCGTCGGGCAGTCGTTGTACTGGGAGGTCGTCGGCCGGCACTGGTACGTGTGCCAGCGGGACACCACCACCGGCGACCAGGAACGGATCCTCGTCACCCGGTTCACCGAGAACGGCGAACTCGTGGACTCGATGCACGTGGAGCACGCCGGGCACGGGGCGAACATCGGCGTCGAGCGCACCGGCGACGCCGTGTTCCTGTGGACCGACGCGATGCCGAAGGGACACTGGGCGTCGGCCCTGGCCCGCATCCCGTACGTGCCGGGCGGCACGGTCGACGCCTCGAAGGCCGACGAGCCGTCCTCGCGGATCACCTTCCACCGGCCCCGGCCGAGCGCGTCCGTGTACCGGGTGTCCGCGACGATCGACCCGACGCGGCGGGAGCTGATCTACCGCTGGCAGTCGAACGACGACCCGTCCCACGAGGGAGTCGGCGGCATCGACCGCTATGCCCTGGACGCGGTCGTCGCCGGTACGTACACCCCGCTGGCCACGCTGCCCTTCACCGCCTCCGGCCGGACCCTCCAGGGCTACACGAGCCTCGGTGACCACGTGTACACCCTCTACGGCGTGCCGAAGGAGGAGTCCCGGGTCACCTGCACCCGGTGGGACACGGGCGAGGTGGTGCAGGACGTGGCGCTCACCGCGTTTCCGTCGCTCCCGAACCGCGAGCCCGAGGGGCTCTGCGTGTACGAGATCGCCGGCGCTCCGGCCACCCTGGCGTTCGGCATCGCGAGCGGGAGCGCCGGGGCGCACCGCTACCACGTGGGCCGGTTCCCTGCACCCGAGACCAACCCGTGGGTGCCGGTCGCCCTCGACCCCGCGCAGTACGTGCCGAGCGGCTCGTCGTACGTCCCGCAGTACCGGATCCACGGTGACCGGGTCCACCTGCACTTCTCGATCGACCGGGTGGACAGGGAGAGCCTCTGGCCGAGTACGGCGAAGCTGTTCCGGCTGCCGATGCCCGCGCGGCCGAACCGCACGCAGAGGCTGGTCGGCGTGGTCTCCGGTACGTACGTGACGGGCCAGCCCCTGACCGTACGCATGGAGGTGACGGCCGACGGCTGGGTGTCGCTCTACGACGACCGCGGCCTCAAGGGCTGGATCGGCGCCGACGTCAGCTTCTGGACCTGCTGACGGCCGCCGGGGCGGCCGACTCGATCGCCTCGGCGGCGGCCCACCGGGCCGCCGCCTCCGTCCGGCCCGGCTCGCTGAGGGCGAGGGGGCGGGGCAGGGCGACGACGCGGGCGCCGCGGACGGCGGCGGGGCGGGTGCCGATGTGGACGAGGACGCCGTGACGGGCCGGGTCCACCCGGCCCTCGCGGACGTCCCGGCGCGTGGCGTACGTGACGTCGTAGCCCTCCTCCTCCAGCCAGCGGACGACGCTCGCCTCCGCGCCCACGTCGCCGGAGAGGACGTGGAGGACGCCCGAGGGCCGGGCGGGCTCCCGGACGACGAAGTGGACGTGGGCGCGGTGTCCGCCGAGCGTGGTGAGGACCGCGAGGTGGAGGCCCGAGACCCAGTCGGCGGGGACCTCCAGGGTCCACGCCGTGCCGACGCCTTGCTCCGTGAGGAGCCGGCGGGCCCGGGCGCCGCCGTAGGCGCCGACGCGGTAGACCGACACGGTCGCGCCCGCCGTGGAGAGCCGCAGCCGCAGGGTCTCGCCGGGGGCGACCGAGTCGCGGTCCGCGTGGCCCTCGATCTCGGGGCGGGCGGGGTCCACGCCTGTGGTCTCGTCGTCGCCGATCGCCCAACCGCCGGATCCGGGCGCCCTGTTCTCCCGGACGACCGGATGGTCGCCGGTCCGCGGCGGCGGGAGGGCCGGGGCGGCCGCCGCCGTCCCGGCGAGGAGCACGGGGGCCGCGACGGCGGCTCCCGTACCGGCTCCGAGGCCGCGCAGGACCGTTCGGCGGGACGGCTGCGGCATGGTCGGCCTCCGGAACGGGCTCAGGGGACGATCATGGTACGGCCGTCCGGCGGTCCGCCGCCGCCGTTCCCGCGAGACCGCGCGGACCGGATCGTCAGGGGGTGAGCACGCCGTTCAGGAAGGGCTCGACGGCCTCGCTCCACGCCTCCGGGTGGGTGTAGTGGAGGAGGTGGCCCGCGTCGGGGATCTCCGCGTACGCCCCGTGGGGCAGGACCCGGACCATCTCCTGGGCCTCGGCACGGCCCAGTTCGCCGTCGAGGCCGCGGACGACCAGGGTGGGGCAGCGGACCTGGGCGAGGGAGTCCCAGTGGGCGTCGTGCACCCACGTCTCGCGGGAGGTCAGCATCTGCTCGGGGTCGAACACCGGTCGCCAGCCGTCCGGGTGGCGGGTCATCACCTCGGCGAAGAACGCGCCGCGCGCCGGGTTCGGCGTCTCCACCCACGGGTCGTCGGCGCCGAACCACCGGTGGACCGCGTCCAGCGACGGGAACGGCGCCGGCCAGCCGCGGAACCACTGCTGCCAGGCGCGCTGCGAGGCCGCCCCGAGCGCCGAGGCGCGCATGTCGCAGATGACGAGGGCCTTCACCAGGTCCGGGCGCTCGGCGGCCAGCTGCCAGGCCGTCAGGGCGCCCATGGAGTGGCCGACCAGCGTGACGGGGCCGAGGCCGAGCTGCTCGACGACGGCCGCGGCGTCCGCCACGTACGCCTCGCGGGTGAAGGGTCCGCCGGCGGGCTTCTCGCTCGCGCCGTGGCCGCGCTGGTCGAGGGCCACGACCCGGTGACCGCCCGTCAGACGGCTCACCGCGGGGGCCCAGTGGCCCGCGTGGCCCATCAGGCCGTGCAGCAGTAACACCCCGGGGGCCGGGGCCCGTCCGGGCTCCGGGGACGCGCCCCGCGAGGGCGGCGCGGGGCGGGGGACGGAGCCCGGCCGCCCGGCTCCGGCGCGCACGCCGGCGTCCGGTCCGGGCTGCGGGACGATGCCGGTGGCTCCGGGCACGGGGACGCGGGCGCCGGGCGCGGGCGGATGGCCGCCCGGCGCCGGCGCGCGGCCGTCGGTCACGGGCGGGTGGCCACCCGGACCGGGTGCGGTGCCGCCGGGTCCGGGTGTGTGATCCCAGGCCGCCAGCCGGACGCCGTCGGCCCCGGTGACGTCGAGTCGTCGCGCCATGGTTGCGGCACCCCCTCTTTTCCGTCGAACCTCGCCAGACTATCGAACTCGCATTCGAAAATGCGCTCCTGCCACACAACACCCCTCGTTCGAGTGACAGGGCTCAAGGATTGACGCGCGCTGCCGAGGGGAGATCTTGAGCGGGAGGCGGACCGCTCGGGGAAAAACGGTCCGAGGGGAATGACCTTGAGAGCTCGGGGCTCCAGGTCAGCACAGGGGAGGACAGGCCCCGGCGCCGGGAGGCGCCGGGGCCCTCCGTCTTCCGTAGCCCTCATGGCCCCACCCCCTCCACGCCCGGCCCTTACCAATGTGGCACGACGAGGGCGCGGGCGTAGCCATTCCGGCGTAAACGGGGCGCACGGCGAGACGGCGCGCCGCACCCCCGACGCCGGGAACGCGAAGGAGGGGCGCCCGGCACGGCCGGGCGCCCCTCGCTCACGTGCGGGAAGGAGAGGTCAGCGCTTCGCGACGAAGACGTGCGCCGCGACCTCCGCGTCCAGCTCCGCGGCCTCGCCGCTGCTGCCCACCAGGACACCGCCCGGCGACTCCGACACCGACACCACGGAACCGGGCTGCACGCCCGCCCTCCGCAGCGTGTACATCAGCTGGGCGTCCGTCTGGATCGGCTCGCCGATCCGGCGCACCACGACCGTCTTGCCGCCGCTCGCGTCCAGGTCGGCGAGGGAGACCATCGAGTCGTCGAGGAACGCCTCCGCCTCCGCCTTCTCGCCCAGCTCCTCAAGGCCCGGGATCGGGTTCCCGTACGGCGACTCCGTCGGGTGACGCAGCAGCTCCAGGACCCTCCGCTCCACGGCCTCGCTCATCACGTGCTCCCAGCGGCAGGCCTCCGCGTGCACCTGCTCCCACTCCAGGCCGATCACGTCGACGAGCAGACACTCGGCGAGCCGGTGCTTGCGCATCACGCGGGTGGCCAGGCGGCGCCCCTCGTCCGTGAGCTCCAGGTGACGGTCGCTCGCCACGGCCACCAGGCCGTCGCGCTCCATCCGCGCCACCGTCTGGCTCACCGTCGGACCGCTCTGGTCGAGCCGCTCGGCGATCCGGGCACGCATGGGGACCACACCTTCCTCCTCAAGCTCGAGGATGGTGCGGAGATACATCTCCGTTGTGTCGATCAGTCCGGACATCCGTGCCCCTCGATCAGTCGTGCGCTGGCCCTGGCACCAATTCTGACGCATCGCGCCGACAACCGGGCCTCACCGGGTGAGGCGGTATTGACAGAGCAATGGTCCAGACCGCACCGTGAGCCGCGACCACGACGAGAAGGAGCCGCCGCCATGGGCGAGAGCAAGCTGGCCGGACAGTTCTTCGACGCCGCGATCGGCCTGCTCCAGCAGGTCCGCGACGAGGACTCCGCCGAGATCGCCGCCGCCGGCGCCGCGATCGCCGAGGCCGTCGAGAACGGCAACCGGCTCTTCGCCTTCGGAGCGGGCCACTCCTCCCTCGCCGCCCAGGACGTCGTCTACCGCGCCGGCGGCCTCGCCCTCATGAACCTGCTCGCCGTCCCCGGCGTCGTCGGCGTCGACGTCATGCCCGCCACGCTCGGCTCCGCCCTGGAGCGCGTCGACGGCCTCGCCGGCGCCGTCCTGGACTCCTCCCCCGCCAAGTCCGGGGACGTCCTGATCATCATCTCCCTCTCCGGGCGCAACGCCCTGCCCGTCGAGATGGCCATGAACGCCCGCGCCCTCGGTCTGACCGTCATCGGCGTCACCTCGGTGGCCTACGCCACCGGGACGAAGTCACGCCACGTGTCCGGCACCTTCCTCAAGGACCACTGCGACATCGTCCTCGACTCCCGCATCGCCGTCGGCGACGCCGAGCTCACCCACGAGGGCATCGAGGCCCCCTTCGCCCCCGCCTCCACCGTCGTCACCAGCGCCCTCATGCAGGCCACCATGGCCGCCGCCGCCGAGGACCTCGTCCGCCGGGGCATCGAGCCGCCCCTGCTGCGCTCGGGGAACGTCGACGGCGGGCACGAGTGGAACGGACGCGTGATGACCGAGTACGGGGACCGGATCTTCTTCCGGCACTAGGCCGGAGCCGGACGGGCCGGGGTCGGGAGGGTGCGGGGCCGCGCGCGGGCCCCGTGTCCCGCACCCGCACCCGTAGGGCCTTCCGGGTCAGCCGCGGTCCAGGACCGTGGTGACGCGGGTGAAGCCGTCCGCGCCGTACCCCAGGTCCACGGCCCGGACGGCCAGCGCCTCGGCCGCCCGCATCACGCTCGCGTCGATGCCGTGGTCCTCGGCCGCGTGCACCACGTGGCCCATGGTCGAGACGGCCGAGGTCAGCGGATTGCCCTCGCCCGAGAACCCGCCGCCGTCCACGTCGTCCGCCCACTCCTCGAACAGCGGCGGCAGGATCGCCCCGATGCCCTGCGCGAACGGCGCCAGCTCCCGCGCCGAGATCCCCTCCGCACGGGCCACCGCCAGGGCGTGCACGTACCCCGTCATCGACGTCCAGAAGATGTCGAGCAGCGCCACGTCGAAGGCCGCCGCCCGGCCGATGTCCTCGCCGAGGTGGGTGTGGGCACCGCCCAGGGCGTCGAGCACCGGCGCGTGCTCGCGGTGGAGCGGCTCGGGACCGCTGTACAGGAACACCCCCGCGGGCGTCCCGATGCTCGGCGTCGGCGTCATGATCGCGCCGTCAAGGTAGCCCACGCCGTTCTCCTCCGCCCAGCGGCCGGTGTCCCGGGCCCGCACCGGGGTGTCGGCGCTCAGGTTCACCAGGGTCCGGCCCTTCAGCGCGGCCGAGACCTCGGGCTGCCGCAGGACCGCGTCCGTGGCGTCGTAGTTGACCAGGCAGATCACCGTCAGACCGCTCGCGGCGACCGCCTCCTCGGCGCTCCCCGCCAGGACCGCGCCCCGCTCCACGAGATCGCCCTCCCGGCCCGGGGTCCGGTTCCACACGGTGGTCCGCACCCCGGCGTCCAGGAACGCGCCGGCCAGCGCACGGCCCATCGGGCCGAGACCGAGCACCGTGACGGAGGCGTGAGCGTCGGATCGGGAAGAAGACATGACTGAACTCCCTTGCACATGGGTGAGATGAAGGAACGACCGTCGAAGGAGAGGAACGCGCATGACACGCCTCCGGGCCCAGGACACCGACGTCTGCGGAGTGACCGCCGCGATCGCCGTGATCGACGGCAAGTGGAAGACGTCGCTGCTGTGGCTGCTGGAGTCCGGCCCTCGCCGGCCCGGCGCACTGCGCCGCGAACTCCCCGGAATCAGCGAGAAGGTGCTGACCGAGACACTGCGGGAGATGGAGGCGCACGACCTCGTGCACCGCGAGGTGCACGACGTGCTGCCCCCGAAGACCGTCTACTCCCTGACGGCGTACGGACGTGAACTGTCCGTACTGCTCGGCCCGTTGTCCGACTGGGGCCATCGCCGGCTGGACCGGCTGACGGAGACGGCCGCCGCCTCCTGAGGCCCCGTCACTCCCTCTCGTCCGGGCCACCACCAGGTTCTCCCGGGCGCCCGGCACCCACAAGTACCCACAAAAAAGTGGGTGTCCGGGGGGGCCCACGGCCCCCGGACCCTCAGCCCTCGCCGCCCAGGTCCAGGAGCGCCGCCACCCGCGCGGCCACCGTCTCCCCGAACACCACGTCCTCACGCTCGAAGGGCGCCCGGCAGGCCGCCCGCAGGAAGGTCAGCACGCCCACCGTGCGGCCCCGCGACCGCAGCACCAGGCACAGGGCGTGCGCCGCGTCCCCCGGCCACTGGTGGGCCTCGGCCCACACCTCGGCCGTACGGCCCGCGCTCGCCCGGACCGTGCCGAGCCGGTCCCACGCCTGGAGCGCCGGATGCCTCGGCCCGTACCGCAGCGGGATGCCGCCGCCGACCACCGGGGACGACGGGCCGGGCGCACCGCCCGCGGGCGTGGCGAGGGCCCGCGTCAGACGCCGCTCCCCCGCCACCCGGTCCACCACCGCGTGGTCCGCGAAACCGGCCAGCGCGAAGTCCAGCAGCACCGTCGCCGCCTCGTCCGCGTCCTCGCACTCCGCGGCCGCCGTGCCCGCCCGGTGCAGCTGGCTCCACCGGAACCGCATCCGGTCCGCCTCGCGCGCCGCGAGCCGCTCCTCCGTCACGTCCTGGAACAGCCACGCCACCCCCAGCGGCACCGGCTCCTCCGCCATCGGCGACGCCAGCAGCAGGAACCCGCTGCGCCAGCACCGGCGCCGCTCCCCCGCGGCCGTCCGCAGCGTCACCCACACCTCGGCGGTCGCCGGCGGCGTCCCCTCCGCCAGCACGTGCTGGAAGGCCGCCTCCAGCTCCTCCGCGCCGTGCACGACCACATCGCCCAGCGGCCGCCCCAGCAGCGCCGTGCGCCCCGTCCCGAAGGACCGGGCCGCGTGGCCGTTGATCATCGCGGGCCGCAGGTCGGCGTCCACCAGCACGACCCCCCACGAAGCGTCCTGGAACAGCGCCTCGCTCAGGGCCACCGACCGCTCCAGGTCGAGCTGGACATGGACCTCGCTGAACGCGCAGTACACCCCCACCGGCGCGCCGTCGGCCCCCCGCACCCCCGCCGCCTGGCTCCGCACGAGCACCCGCCCGCCGTCCTTGCGCAGCAGCACGAACTCGTGGACCTGCCGCCCCGGGCCCTTCATCGCCCCCATCAGCCGGCCCAGCGTCTCCTCGGCGTCGGCGCTCCGCGCCGCCCACCCGCCGAACCCCCGCCGCCCGACGGCCTCACCCGCCGACCATCCGAGGATCCGCTCCGCCTCCCGGTTCCAGTGCGTCACCGTCCCCTCGGCGTCGAACGCGCACAGCGCCGCGTCCATCCCGTCCAGCAGCGCCGCCAGCAGATCTCCCCCCGCCCCCGGAACAGAAGCGGTCTCGCTCGCCGACCCCGTGAAAGCACTCATCCGGCACTCCCCCCATACTCCGGCCATTCAACTGGAACGTGATGCAGAGCACACCCCTGTTCCGCGATTTGAATAAATGGGTTGAGGCGCGCGAGGGGCGCTCCCTAGGGTGTGGGTACACGCGAAAGGAGGTGATCCGAAAAAATGGTTTCTTTTCGGACTCGTGAGGTGACTGCGGGCTGAGGCCTGCCAGTCGCACTCTGTGCACCTCGGCAGGCCTTCTGCCGAACACCAACGCAGTCACCCGACCCGTGAGTCGCCGGTAAGTCCGGCCGGCTTCTGTCCGAACCTAGGCGGACAGGGACCAGACTCACGGGTCGTCTGCGTGCTCGGGGTCAGGGGGCGAGGCGGTCGACGTGCCAGGAGTCGGGGGTGCGGGTGTACCGGAGGCGGTCGTGCAGGCGGTTCTCGTGGCCCTGCCAGAACTCGACGGTGTCGGGGACGACGCGGATGCCGCCCCAGTCCGGGGGGACGGGGACCTGTTCGCCGGCGGGATAGCGGGCGGCGAGTTCGTCGTAGCGGGCGAGGAGGTCGGCGCGGGAGGGGATGACGGTGGACTGGGGGCTGGCCCAGGCACCGAGCTGGGAGCCGTGGGGGCGGGTGCGGAAGTAGGCGACGGTCTCGTCGCGGCCGGTGCGGGCGGCGCGGCCGGTGACGATGACCTGGCGGGCGAGGGGGTGCCAGGGGAAGAGCAGGGAGACGTGCGGGTTGGCCGCCAGCTCCTCGCCCTTGCGGGAGGCGTAGTTGGTGAAGAAGACGAATCCCGCGTCGTCGTAGTGCTTCAGGAGGACCGTCCGGGAGGACGGGCGGCCGTCGGGGGTCGCGGTGGAGACGATCATCGCGTTCGGCTCGTGGATCGCCGGGTTGGCGGCGGTCTCCTTGAACCAGCGGGTGAACTGCGCGATCGGCTCGGGCGCGAGGTCGGCCGCGGAGAGCTCCGTGGTGCGGTACTGCTCGCGCATGTCGGCGGGGTCCAGAGCGTCGGTCACAGGGCCATCCTGCCGCAGCGGCGCAGTGTGCCCGGCACCACGTGGCCCTAATCCTCACTCGCCGGATCGGCGCAGTGTGCCGGATGTCACGCTTCCCGGCATCATCGGAACCGTACAGACTCTTGGGCTGGATGACTGTTGATTCCCCACCATCGACCAACTCGGTTGATCGATCATCGATAGAGGAGCCGCCTGATGTCCGACTTCGTACCCGGGCTCGAGGGAGTCGTCGCCTTCGAGACGGAGATCGCCGAACCCGACAAGGAGGGCGGCGCCCTCCGCTACCGCGGGGTCGACATCGAGGATCTCGTCGGCCACGTCTCGTTCGGGAACGTCTGGGGCCTGCTCGTCGACGGCGCGTTCAACCCGGGCCTGCCCGCCGCCGAGCCGTTCCCGATCCCCGTGCACTCCGGTGACATCCGCGTGGACGTGCAGTCGGCGCTGGCGATGCTGGCGCCGGTGTGGGGCCTCAAGCCGCTCCTGGACATCTCCGCCGAGCAGGCCCGCGACGACCTGGCCCGCGCGGCCGTGATGGCGCTGTCGTACGTGGCGCAGTCGGCGCGCGGCCAGGGCCAGCCGATGGTGCCGCAGAGCGAGATCGACAAGGCCGAGTCGGTCGTCGAGCGGTTCATGATCCGCTGGCGCGGCGAGCCGGACCCGAAGCACGTCAAGGCCGTGGACGCGTACTGGACGTCGGCCGCCGAGCACGGCATGAACGCCTCGACGTTCACGGCGCGGGTCATCGCCTCGACCGGCGCGGACGTGGCGGCCGCCCTGTCCGGTGCCGTCGGCGCCATGTCGGGTCCGCTGCACGGCGGCGCGCCCTCCCGGGTCCTCGGCATGGTCGAGGAGATCGAGCGGACGGGCGACGCGCGGGCGTACGTGAAGCAGGCGCTGGACAAGGGCGAGCGCCTGATGGGCTTCGGGCACCGCGTGTACCGCGCCGAGGACCCCCGCGCGCGCGTGCTGCGCCGGACGGCCCGCGAGCTGGCCGCGCCGCGTTTCGAGGTCGCCGAGGCGCTGGAGAAGGCCGCCCTGGAGGAGCTGCACGAGCGCCGTCCGGACCGGATCCTGGCGACGAACGTGGAGTTCTGGGCGGCGATCGTCCTGGACTTCGCGGAGGTCCCGGCGCACATGTTCACGTCGATGTTCAGCTGTGCCCGGACGGCCGGCTGGTCGGCGCACATCCTGGAGCAGAAGCGCACCGGGCGCCTGGTGCGCCCGTCGGCCCGCTACACGGGTCCCGGCCGCCGGGACCCGCGCGAGATCGAGGGCTACGGCGACATCACGGGCTGATCCGCACGCCGCCCCGCCACGGCGACGCCCGGCCCGCACAGTCGGGGCCGTCGCCGTGCGAGGCGCGGGGACGCACCGGCACGGGGGGGGGGGGGGGGGGGGGGGGGGGGGGGGGGGGGGGGGGGGGGGGGGGGGGGGGGGGGGGGGGGGGGGGGGGGGGGGGGGGGGGGGGGGG